>NZ_VWXM01000009.1 GCF_009268105.1 Candidatus Phytoplasma sacchari | reverse complement strand
GATTATTGTTGGTGCAGGTAATATATGGCGTGGTATTGTTGGTCAAAAATTAGGAATGGAAAGAAGTCAATCAGATTATATGGGTATGTTAGGTACTATTATTAATGCTTTAGCTTTACAAGATGCCTTAGAACAAATAAAAGTCCAAACTAGAGTTATGACTGCTTTTCATGTTATTACTATTGCAGAACCTTATATCAAAATGAGAGCTTTAAGACACTTACAAAAAGGTAGAGTAGTTATATTAGGTGCTGGTTTAGGTTCTCCTTATTTTTCTACAGATACTGCTGCTGCTTTAAGAGCTGCTGAATTGAATATTAAATTTATATTAATGGCTAAAAACGGTGTAGAAGGTGTTTATAACAAAGATCCTAAAAAATATAAAGATGCTGTTTTGATTAAAAAAATTAATTATAAAGATTTAATTGAACAAAGATTGAATATAATGGATATGACAGCAGTTTCTTTGTGTTGGGAAAATTCAATTAATATTTTTGTTTTTGATATGAATCAAAAAGGCAATATTAAGAAAATAATTTCAAACGAAAAAATAGGAACTATAATTACTTCAAAGGAGAGTTAAAATGCAAGATTTATGTCATGAGATTTTGGATAAATTAGAAATTAAAATGAATTATACACATAATTTAATGTTAGAAAAATTTAAAAGTATAAGAACTGGTGTAGCTAATCCTCAAATACTAGATCAAATTAAAATAGTTTGTTATCAAGAAAAAATGTTATTAAAAGATGTTAGTATTATTTCTGTTGTAAAAGGTAATCAAATTTGTATTAACCCTTTTGATAAGAATTTAATACCTGAAATAATGAAATCTATTTTAACTTCTAAATTAGGTATCACTCCTCAAAATGATGGTATAACAATAAAATTAATTTTTCCACAACCAACTGAAGAATCAAGATTATTGCTAATAAAAGAAATAGAAAGTATTGCGGAAGAAACAAAAGTTTCTGTTCGAAATATACGTAGAGATGGTAATGATAAAATTAAAAAAATCAAATTAGATAAATCTTCAGAAAAATTTTTTTTGGATAAAGTTCAAAATTTGCATAATAAATGGATTAAAAATATTGAACAAGACAAGATTAAAAAAAGTAAAGATTTATTTAGAGTTTCATAATGAAAAAAAATAATATTTTTGTTGAAAAAATTTATTTTGGAATTTTAATGCTTTTAATAAGTTTTATTTATTTTTATTTTTTTAATTATATGGAAAATAAATTTTGTTTGCCTTTTTTTCTTTATTCTTTTTTATTTATTGTTTTATTTTTTATAATTTTCGCTTCTAAAGAAATTTTAAAATTAAATAAACATAAAAAAAATTTATTTTTAGAAAAAAATATGATTTTGTTTAGTTTTATTATTTTTTTTTATTTGTTTTCTATTCTAACAAATTATTTTGATACAAATAAAATTATAATTTTCTCATATAATAAAAAAAATTTTTTTTTGTACAAGATGACTTATTTTCTCTATCAAAATCATTATTTTTTATTTTTTTCTTTTTTATATATTTTTATTTTCTTTTTGTTTTTCTTGTTTATTTATGATTTTAAAATTTCTCAATTTCAAATTTTTTTATTTTCTATTTTATATATAACATTTTTTAGTTCTTGTTTTTTTATTTTAGTTAGTTTAAATTATAGATGGTTTTGGTATCTTTTTTTAATAACTGTTACTAATGATAGTTTTGCTTTTTTTGGTGGTATTTTATTCGGGAAGACAAAAATATTTCCTTCTGTAAGTCCTAACAAAACTTTAGAAGGTTGTTTTTTCGGTATTATTTTTTCTCTGTTTTTTTCTTTTTTGTTTTTTTTAAATTCTTTTGTTAATTTATATTTTAAATCATATTTATATTTAATTTTTTTTTCATTTTGTAATTCTATTATTTCTCAAATAGGAGATTTGATTTCTTCTAAATTAAAAAGAAATTTTAAAATTAAAGATTTTAATAATATTTTTCCAGGTCACGGAGGGTTATTAGATCGTTTTGATTCTGTTTTATTTTTATCTTTTTTTAATATTTTAATTTTGGTTAGTCCTTTTGAAAATTTTAAACAAATAATATTAAATATTTTGGTTTTTTAAAATTTTTTTAAATTATTCATACTGAATATTTTTTTTAAATCATAAAATAATAAATAATATAATATTTATCATTAAATTTTAAAATTTTTAAAAATCTAAAAATATTTTTACAAAGATAAAATTTATTTAAAAAATTAATATTTTAGTTGATTTTTTTTATTTTAGTATTTTATCTTTATATTTAAGATAATTATAAAAATTTATAATTTTTTTAATCTAAATTAAATTTTTTAATTCAATTTTAAAAATTTAATATTTATTTTTTAATTATTTTAAATTTTATTTTTTAATAAAAAATTTTTAACTAATAAAAGGAATATTAGTATTATAATGTCAAAAATAAAAAAATACTAAAAATATTTTTTTTATTTGTTTATAATTTTTTTATATATATTATATTTTTTTATGTTTAACAAAAGATCTTATTTATGGATTAAGTTTAGAATTAAAAATATCTAATAATGATGATATAAATAAAAAAATGATATAAAATGAATAAAAAAAATAAAAATTAAAAAATAATTTTCGAAAAATTAACTTTTTGTTTATGTTTTAACAAAACAATAATTACATCAGAAGAACGTGACCAAATTTTGCATGATTTATACAATGAATAAATAATAAATTAATATCAATAACAAATGAAATGAAAACGAATTAAAAGATAAATTCAATCAATTTATAAAACAATCAAAATTAAAATCAAATAAAAAAATATTACAGGATGAACAAAAAAAACAAGATGAATTGATGATATGCGACAACATTCCTTTAAAAAATAATTCTTTTAATGATCCAGAATATATAAATAAATTAAATATTTTGATAAAAAAATTAATAGGTTAAATGTAGAAATTGTGGAATTCAAAGTAAAAAAATTGAGAGAAATAAAAGATCCAAAAAAAAAAAAAAAAAAAAAATTATCAGATTATGTTAATTTTTTTTAAAAAAATTTAGTTTATTTTAAAAATGAAAGAAAGTATTTAATTTAGTAACGGGAACTAATAAAAATAAAATAATTTTTAAAGATATTTACAAAACGGAAGAAGAAAAAAAAACAATTTTTATTAATCTGATAAGCAATTTGTTTATTATATGATCAAACAAAGAGGTTTTTATTATATGGTCCTTTTTTCTCTTCCTCCTGGAATAGAAAAAACTTTATTAATTAAAGTTTTTATGTAATGAATGTGATGAAGAAATTAATTTTCCCCATTTTACTCCTTCTCAATTTATATTGGATAAGACTAAAAAGAATTATAATCCATTTGGAAAGAAGCAAAAAAACACAAAAGAAGTATTATTAGATGTAATTCCTAATAGAGAAAGTGTGAAAAAAGAACTATTATTTTTGATATTATACTAATCATTTGTTAGACAAAATATAAGGTTTTTCATCAGATAATTGATTCACACAAATTATTGTCATGGGAGCTATTAATAATTTTAATAAAATAGATCCAGATTTTTAAGAAGTTGTTTTAGCAAAGAAATATATGTTGGTTTATTAAAAAATGAAGAAATAAAATGTTATTTTGAAAATATTCCTCTTTATCTTTTGATATTAGTTTTGAATCTTTTGTTTATTTAAAATAATTAGCTAAAGAATGTTATGATAAAAATTATTCTCAACGAAAATTAAAAATAATTATAGAAGAAGCTATTCAAAAATCAATTATTTAAAGATAACCCCTATTTCAGTATAAAATTTAAAAGAATCTTTTCAACAAACAATAAAAAATAAAAATAATAGAAATTTATCATCATTTTTTTCTTAAATCAATAAGAGTTTAATTATAATATTAACAAATAAATAATATTTATCTTTAAATTTTAAACTTTTTTAAAAATTAAATGTTATATAAATATAATTGATAATTATTAACAAAAATATGTTTTTATTATAAATACAAAATAAAATTAAAAAAATATACTTTTTAATAAAAGAATTAAAAAAAATTATCAAATTAACTTATTTTATCATTATTTTTTTTATTATTTATTTACGAAATTAATAAAAAAATTGGGAAATGGATTATTTTATCATCATATTAATATGAATTAATATATAAATAAAAAAGTTTTTTTGATTGTTTAAGTTTAAAAATAAAGATAAAAAATGTTATTCTTACACAGAAGAATAATTTTTTATTAATTATAATAAAGATACAAAATATGTTTTAACTAAAAAAATTGTTTTCTGCAGAATTAATAATTTCAAAAAATAAAGTTTTGAAAATAAAATATTTAACTATGAATTTATTAGATTTTAAATTAATTTTTCATAATATTTTTTCCAGAACCTTATTTTTAATTTTTATCACTTTATTTGATTTCAATTATTTGAAATTTTTAAGTTTTTTGATCCAGTCTTGTTTAATCCAATTTAAAATAAATAAAATGTTATCTATAGAAAGCAATAAAAAAATAAAAATAAAATCAAAAACTAAATTTTTTGTTTCTTAATAAATCATTTAGCTGAATTAGCTTAAATTATTTTTTTTCCTACCCTTCAAAAAGGAAAGTTTTGTAAGGGGAGTTATTATTTGGTTTTAATAATAAACCGATACTTTTTATTATTTTTAAAATAAAAATAAAATTTTATATAATAAAAAACCTAAAAAAATAAAATTGAAACATTTTGTTTTTATTTTTATTTATTAAAATATTATTATTCTTATATTTTTTTATTGATTAAAAAAATAATTAATATAAAAAAATAAATATTTTAAATTTTTTTATCTATTTTATTTTATATAAAAATTTTTTATAAAATAAAAAAAGGAAAAGTAAAAATATTTATTTTAAAAACTTTTTCTTTTTCACTTTTTTTCTTTTTTTTAATTTATAAACTTTTTATTTTTAATTGTTGTTTTTTTATTATTATCGTTTTTAATTATTTTTATTATTAGAATTATTATTATTTGATTTATTTTTTGAAATATTTATGCTTCTTGAAAAATTGCTTCTTAATCTTTCATTTTCTCTTTCAATTTCATTCAATCTTTTTAAGGATTCATTTAATTCTTTTTGTAATTCTTCGTTTCTTTTAGTTGCTTGTTCAAGAAGTGCTCTTTCTGTTTCATTTCTTTGTTGAAGTGCTTCTTCTACAATTATACTTTCAGAAGTACTTGGTTCATCTTCTTCTGGATTTTTTTTTGCAAAAATTTGATTATTTTTAGAATTAATTTGTAATAAACAAAATGAAATAATTCCAAATAAAAATAAAAAATAATTATTAAATAATTTATTGTTTTTTATATTTAATATCATAAATAATTGCATTCCTTTTTTATATTTTTTAAAAAATAAAATCAAAATTTAAATAAAATCAAAAATTAAATTAATCATGGTTATTTTAACAATTTATAAATAAATGTCTAATTTTTTGAAATATTTAATTATTAAAATATAAGTAATTAATATAAATTTTATTTTTATTTAAGATTTTTTTTAAAATATAAAGATTTAGTTTTTTAACATTTTGTTATTTTTTTTTAAAACTGAAATGGGATAAATACCACCTCTAAATATTTTTATTCTTCTTTTTTTGTTATATTTTTTTGGAAAATAAATTATTTCTTTTGTTAAAAAGTTTTTATTAATCAAAATAATCTACTTATAATAAATTAATATGATTAATCTTTTTTATTAATAACTTTAATTTCAACAAAAAAATTTATTTTTTTTTATTTATTAATAAACAATATTTGGTTTAATTATCTTTTAAATTATTTGTGTTTATTTTCGGTATAATTTTATTGATTTAACTAAAAAAAAGAAGTTTAAATGATAAATAAAAAAAGAATTTTAGATTTATTACTCTCGCTTTTAAGTTTGAGTATTTTAATATTTAGTATTATGAAAGTATATCATAAATCATTTTTTTTTTTTTAATTATTTATCAGACAAACATTTTTTTAATTATTTTTTCTTTTTTAATTAATTTATTATTTAAATAGGATAATAAATATATTATTTTTATTTGTGTATTAGATAGTTTTATGATTATGATCATTTATATGCAAAAGGAAAATACTTGTTCATTATTCCAAATAACTAATTTTTAGATTTTAGTATCTGTTTCAGAACAACTATTTCTTAACAACCGTTTTTCTTCTTTATTATTTTATGATTAACTAAACGGTTTTAAAGTTAAAAAAATTTTATATTTGTTTGATTCATTTATTGGTTTATTTAATTGTTGCTTTATATATTTTTTGAAAATATCATTATTATCCTTATGCTTATGATGTTTTATAAATCTCCAATGTACTTTATTTCTTTCAAAAATAGATTTTTTAAGTTTTATTACTATCTTTATTTCGATCTTATTTCTTTATTTCAAAAACAAAAAAGTAAATATTTATTTAAATATCAAATCAAATTATAATGATAAAAAAAAGAAACTATTATAGAAGAAATAATGGATTTTATATATTTTTTAAATATTTTATATAAAAATATCATGAATTTTAGAATTTTTTAAATAAATATTTTTATTTGTTTTAATTATAAAAAATATATAAATAATTTTTTTAAAAAAAATTTAAATAAATTATTTTTTTATATTTAAATCAATTATAATTATTTTAATTTAAATTGATTTTAATTAAATATTTTTTAAAAATATAAAAGAGGAGAAAATTATTTGAAAATAGGAATTTTTACTGATATTTATAATCCTTTATTAAACGGAGTAACGACTTCTATAAATTCTCTTAAACAAGGTTTAGAGTCTTTAGGTTATGAAATATATATTATAACTACTCAATTTTATTCTTGTGAACCTACAAAAGAAAAAAACATTATAAGAATAAAAGGTATTCGTTTACCTTTGAAAAATATTGAAAATTTTTATTATGTTTTGAATTATAAAAAACATTTAGATAAAATAAGAAAACTAAATTTAGATTTAATTCATATACAAACAGAATTCAGTATAGGTTCTCTAGGTATATATTTAAGCAAAAAATTAAAATTACCTTTAGTTTATACTTCGCATACTATGTATGATGTTTTTATAAAATATAATAATGGTTTTTTAATAAAAATTTTTAGAAAAATAATTTTAAAATATTTTGATTATTTATTAAAAAAGTTTATTAATAATGCAGATATTGTTATTGTACCTACATTAAAAATTTTCAATATTTTTACAAAAAAATATAAAATCGAAGATAAATGTAAAGTTATAGCAACTGGTATTGATTTGAAAAAATTTCAAAATATTAATTCTGATGATTTTAAAATTAAAAAAATAAAATATGAATTAGAATTAAAAAATGATTTTATATGTCTTTATGTAGGAAGAATATCAAAAGAAAAAAAAATAGATTTTTTATTAGAATCTTTTTCTATTTTTTGTTCTATTTGTCCTAATAGTAAATTTTTAATAATAGGAGATGGAGATGAAAAAAAAAAATTACAAAAAAAATACAAAAAACTAAATTTAAATAAAAAAATATTTTTTTTGGGTTTTATAGAAAATGATTTAATTGGTTTGTACTATAAATTAGGAAATGTTTTTTTAAGTGCTTCTTCTTTTGAAACTCAAGGATTAACTATTTTAGAAGCTTTAGCATCTTCTGTACCTGTTCTTGCTTTTTATGATAGCGCTTTTGATAAAATAATTAAAGATGATGAAAATGGATTTTTTTACTATTCACAAGAACAATTAATTCGTAAATTAGTTTATTTATACTCAAATCGAGATAAATTTAAAAAATTAATTTTAAATCAGGATAAATTATTTTTTTTATATAGTATAGAAAATTTTGTTTTAAATATTTCAGAAATTTATAAAAAAATAATATTAACAAATAAAAATAAAATTGAATAATAAAGTATAAAAAAATAGTTTGTGAACCGGAGATAAACCGGATACCAATGGGAAAAAGAAAATAATTTCTTTCAAAAAATGAAGAAATTATTTTTTTCTGGTTAGTACCATTATTTTAGTTCGTAACTTTTATTTTCAAACTTTTCAGTGTAAATGCTTAAAGTTTTTCTTGACGGATTAAAGTGCAAATAGTATTTTTGTTGCCAAAATACATAAGATATTTCAACTTCACATATAAAGTAATCTTTATCATTCTCTAAAATTTTTTTTTGCCCTTTGTACATTATAGATAATGATTTATTATCATGATTTATATCAATCTTTTGAATTTGATCATATAAAAAAGAATCTTCAGATTTATTTAATTTTATAATATCAAAAATATTTATTTTTTTAAATATTGTTTTTATTTCCCATTCTTTAAAAGGTTTTTTGTCAAGTTCGTATTTTAACATTTCATCAGGCTCTTTTTGACAATTTATTTTTTGTTGATAAAAAGAAATTAATGATAAATCCTTATTATTAATATTTTTATTTTCTTCTTGTTTTAGTTTTTCCTTATAATAACCTAATCCATTCAATCTGTCAAAATAATAATTTATTTCGATCATTTCTTCGTTGTTTTCTTTCCATTTTTTTATTTCTTCTATTTTAGGAAATGATAAATTATTGTTAATATATGGATTATTATTTTCTTTTTTATTTTTTTTAATTGTATAAAATATGATTACTAAAAAAAAAATAAGCAATAAAAAAAACCATAAATTATTTTTTTTATTTAATATTTTTTTAAAAAACATTTTTTTTTCTCTTTATCTTTCGAAAATAATTTTTTAATTTTTTATATTTAAAATTAAATGTATTTATTAATTAATAATTATTTTTAAAAATAAAATAATATAATAAAATTAATTTATTTTTTTATAAACATTTTTATAAACATTTTTATAAACATTTTTATAAACATTTTTATAAACATTAAAAAAATTTAATAATAAATTATTTTAATCAAAATCTGAAATAATTTTGATTTATTCCAATAATTTAAAAAGTCTTGTTATAAATTAAAAAAATAAGTTAAAATGTTTTGTTATATTTTTGAATAAAATTAATAAAATAATTTAACTTTTATTTATTATTTTTTATATTAATTTTTGCTGCTATTATATATATTTTCAAAAGCTTTCTTAATATCTTTTTTTTGAGCTATATTTCTTTTATCTTTTGCCGCATTTCTCATAATGGAGTTTAATAATTGATCTAGTACTCTATTAGATCTTTTTACTTCAGGATATTTATCAATTTCATTATTTATATCTTCTAAAAGATATTTTAAAGCGTTTTTTTCAAAATTATTTTTTCTATGTTTAATTCTATTTTCTAAGAAAAAAACCCTATCTTTTTTATTTAGTGTTTTTACTTCTATGTGATAATCCAAACGAGATTTAATTGCTTCATCTATTTGTTCAAAATAATTAGTAGCTCCTATAATAAAAATAGGTTTTTTAGGATCATTTTCTGTACTAGTTAATTCTATTTTGAATTGATTAACAATATTTCCCAAATCTTTATTAGAGTTTTCTCCAATATTAGATAAATTTTTAAAAATTTCTTCACATTCATCTATAAAAATGATAGATGCTTTAATATTATTTTTTTTATTATTATTCCTTACATCTTTAAATAAATTTCGAACTTTTTCTGGAGATTCACCAACTAATGAACAAGAAAATTCTGGGGAAGCTATTTCGTAAAAAGAAACCTGATCTCCTGCTTTGAGAGATAAACTTCTAGCAAGTAAAGTTTTACCTGTTCCTGGGCAACCATATAATATAACTCCTTTTGGATTTTCTACATAACCTAATTTTTCATCAGAATAATTTTCTGGATTTTGTAAATAATCTAAAAATTCTTCTAATGCTTCTTTTTCTTTATCCATTCCTATTATTTTTTCATATGGAATAAAATTACTTTTATTTTTTGGAAAAAATTTAGTATTATGATTTTTATCATTATATAGTAATTGTTGTTCTTTATCTAATTTTTCTTTAATATCATCTATATTTCCGTTATTTTTATTATTTTCTTGTTCTATTTTTGGATTTAAAAATTTTATTTCTTTTGAAACTTTGTCTTCTATACTTTTTTTAATTATAGGATGATCTATTATTTTTTCTATTTGTTCTTGGTCTATTTCTTGATAAATTTCTATATTATCACCATTTTTAATTAATGATTTTATTTTTTCTTTAATTTCTTTTTCAATATGTTTATCTTTAATTTTTGAGTTATTTATTTTATTTAATTCAATATTATTATAAATAACATATATATTAAGTGTTATAAGAGCAGTTATTACTAATATTTTTAAAATAGTTACAATTTTTTGTTTATTTTCATATTTTTCCATTTTAATTTTTTTAGATTTTTTCCTTAATTATTTGATCATTATTAATATTTTATATATTTGAATTTTTTTGTTTTTGAAAATTTAATTTTAATTTTATTTTTTTTCTTTCTTTTTTATTATTTTTTAATTCAAAGAAAATTTTTTGTTCCAAAAGTTCATTTTGACTATATAAATTTATTAAGTATTTTTCATTTGTTTTTTGATTTATTAATTCGATCTTATTTTTTTGTAAAAATTGAATAATTTTTATAAAAAAATTTAAAATTTTATCTAAAAATGAATTTTTAAAATTTTCATTTTTAAAATGATCTATTTCACATATACTTTCTATTCTGAATGTCCAATGAACATCTGAATATGTTTTATAATCATCTTCGTTATAAATAGTTTTCGGAAATATAATAAAAATTTTTTTTATATCTTTAATTTTTAAAAAATTATTTATATATATACAATCTTCTTTTAGATAATTTTTACTAATTTCTTCGAATTTTTCGCATTTATTTATTTTAATTTCGTTTTTACTATTTAAATAACAGAAAAAAACATCATATTTCATTTTTTGATTATAATATATGATACTTCTTTCGAATTCTTCATATAAATAAAATTTTTTAAATTTTTCTAATTCTTTTTTTATTTTAAATTCTGATGAGAAATTAATCATAAAATTTTTTCTGCTTTTTATTATATTATTATAATCAAGTTTTATTTTTGTAATGAATTTTTTGTTATTATTTTCTAAGTTTTGAATAATTTTTTCTTTTTCTATTTCTTTACAAAATATGTTATTATCTTCATCTACTAAATCAAATTCAATACACAATTCTATTTTACTATTTTTAGTAATTTGATGTTCTTTATTACTAATATAATCAGAAATTGTAATTAAAATTTCTTTTTTTCCATCAAAAATAGGTATTTTATTTGTATTTTTTAAATTTTCCCAATTATTATTATTATTAAATAAAACTTCTATATTAAAATTTTCTGTAATGTTTTTATTTTGTATTAACAATTCCTGATTTTTATTTTGTTCGTTATTAATTTCTTTTAAAAATAATCTTGCTTTAATATTAACAAAAACATTTTGGTTTTTGTATAGTTTATGATATTCTTCTGTATTATTTATATAATCATTATTTTGTGTGGAAAAATCTTTTTCTCTATTTTTTTTATTTTCACACAAAAAAATTTTGAAATAATATTCTTGTTTTTTTTCATCTATAAAAAATTTTTTTTCTAGTGAGTAATTTTCTACAATTAAATATTTTTTTTTTTCTAATGAAATATTTGGAGGATTATTTTTTTTGGATATTTTTATATTTGAAGAAAAAAAATGATTTTTTTTTTGTTTTATTTTGAAAGCTGAAATTGAATTGTAATTTTTATAAAAAAATAATACAAATATGAATAAAAATAAAAATCTATTTTTTATATTTATTATTATTATTTTTTTATCATTATATTTTGTTTTCATAAACATTTAACATTTTTGTTTTCATAAACATTTAACATTAAATAAAATAAATCTAAAATAATAATTAAATAATTTTAAATATTTTGGATTTATGTATTTTGTATTTGTTGTGAGTTATTGTTTTTATTAACAAGTTTGATTTTAATTTTTTGGTTTGTGTCTTTTTTGTTAAGTTTATTTTTAGAGAGATGTTCATACACACCTTTTTTACCTGAATTATCTTTGTAATTATTAGTAATTGAATTACCATTATTATCAACTAATTCATATTTTATGATACAACTTATTTTTGGTGTATCATATTCATTATCAGCGAAGTCAGTATATTTTATACTTTTATTAGGATTATTATTATTATATTCTTCAAAAAAACTTTCTAAATTTTCTTTGTTTAATTCCACATTAGCAGATATACTAATTTTAATATCATAAGAAATGTATTTATCAAAAAAATTTTCTCTTTCAGTTTCTAATTCTGATATAATTTTTTTAGTTTCTTGATTTTGCTTGTTTGTATCTTCTAAATTATTGAGTCTTTCGAATTCATCATTATTTAAGCTTCCTATTATATTTTTATTTAAATCCGATATAATTTTTGTAATTTCATTATTTTTTTTATTAGGATCTTTTAAATTATTTAATCTTTGGATTTCGCTATTATCAATACTGTTATTTTGTGATTTTGCTTCCAATTCACTAATAATTTGTTGTACTTCTTGTGTTATTTTACTTTGATCTTTTAGATTATTTAATCTATTTTTAGTATTTTGTTCTTCTATTAATGATAATGATGTTCCTCTTTTGGATTTTAATTTATCAATAATTTGTTGTACTTCTTGTGTTATCTTATTTGGATCTTTTAAATTATTTAATCTTTGTTCTTTATCTTGCGGCCAATTTTGATTATTAATTCTTGGAATAAACATTTCTGGTCTATTTATATTTCCTGAATCATCAACATAACTTTGAAATTGTTGTTGTGTATTTAAAATATTTGGATGATTATTTTTTATATATGATATTTGAACTGGAAAAACAGAAGTTTCTATTGATTGATTGTTTGAATTAGCATCAAATATTTCTGTGGTCATATCAATATTTTCTTGAGTATTAATAATTATCAAGTTGTCTTCTACTTTATTATTTTTAGCTACTAAATAAATGTTATAATCAATATTTAACCATCTGTTTGTTTTTAAAAGATCATAACCTTGATCTTGTGTTGTTTTTAATTTATTCTTTAGTTCATCTTTATCTAATTTAACTTCATGTGTTTCTTCAATACTATAAGTATGTTTATCTGTGTCTATAAAAGGTACGTTTAATGGTATTAATTCTTTTGTATTCGAATTATTTTCTGATTTTAAATTAGTTTTTAAAAATTCTTGAGATATTCTTCCTATTTTATAATTTCGTTTAAAAGTTTGTTTTTGTGAAAAATAATTTATTGCTGCGTGAATTAACTTTATTGTTGCAAATGTTAAAAATAATATAAAGAGAACGATTTTTATTTTTTTTAAAAAAAAATTTTTTTTATTTTTATTTTCTAATTTATTTTTCATTAATTTAGTAAATCCTTAATTCGTGAATATTTTAATTAAAATTTAAATTTGAAAATCTTATTTTAAAAATAAATTTTTATTAAATTTTATTTTGAAGAATATTAAATTTCAAATAATATTCTTGAAAATAATTTATATTTTCAAATTTAATTACCATGATATAATATATTTTTTATTTTGTCAAATATAATATAATATATTTTTGTTTTGTCAAAAAATAACAATTAATTATTATAAAAATTATTTAATGTTTCAAAAAAATAAATATAATTAAAATTTTAATTTATTTTTTTTATTTCACAAATATTTTTTCTGATAAACAATTATTTTATTATAATTTTTTTTATGTATTTATTTTTTTATGTATTTATTTTTTAATATTTTATTTTTCACCTGCTATAGATAATTCGCCTACATACACGCTAGCACTTCCGAATCCAGAAAAATCAAATTCAAAATCATTAGCTATTGCCTTTATATTATTGAGAAGATTAAAAAAATTTCCAGAAACTACAATCATTTTTACAGGTGACGAAATTTTTCCTTTTTCTATTTTAAAACCTTCAGCTTGGATACTAAAATCCCCTGTAATTTCATTAATTCCAGCATGTAAACCTATTAGATTATTAATAAAAACTCCTTTTTTTATTTTTAAAATAATTTGATCAATACTTTTAGAACCTTTTTTTAAATAGCAATTACTCATATTAATTTGATTATCAAAAAAGTTTCCTGTTGGTAATGTTTTGAAAATATTAGATGTTTTTAAATTATGAATGAATTGTCTTAATATTCCTTTTTCAATAATTATTTTTTTCTTTCCAGGAACTCCTTCATCATCAAATTTATACTTGAAAAAAGCAGAAGACTCGATTGGATCATCTATAATATTGACTTTTTCTGAAGCTATTTTGCAATCTATTTTATTTTTTAATTTACTTAAATCACGATGAACATTAATACCACTAAAAATACTACTAAATTTTCTTAAAAGTTTTGCAAAAGTTTTGTTTGAAAATACTGTATCATAAATGTCTGATTTTAAAGAACAAGCGTTTATTTTTTTTTCACCTTTTTCTAATATTTTTTTTACATATTCATCTATATTAAATTCTTTAAAATTTTTTACTAAAAAATGTTCTGAAATTTCTTCTATTTTATTATTTTTTTGAAATATACATATAATATATATTTCTGCGAAATTTTCCTCAGTTCTTATATTTAGGTTTTTAGAATTAATTATTTTTTTTTCAAAATATGTTTCGCTATAAGATATATTCTCTATTTTTGAGAATAAATGATGTTTAGATAATTTTTCTGATAAATCTAATAGTAATTTGTATTTTTTTTTTAATTCTATTTTTGAAAAGTCAAAATTATTTGTTTCAACATTATGATAATAACATTCAGATCCATCAAAAATATCATCTTTTCCTTCTAAATTTGAAAATTTTATTTGATTTTTTAAATCATTTAAAACTTTTTCCATCATATTGTCATTTATTTTTTCTAAATATATATCTGATTTTTTTTCTTGATAAAGACCTCTTATAATTGTTGTATTTAATAAACTTTTTGTATGTTCTGTTATTTCATTATTTTCTAGACTAATAGTTAAATTTTTATTTTTATTTATTAAAAATTCTAAAGCTTCAAATTTTTTTTCAAAAATAGCATTTTCGAACCATTTTTCATAATTTAATTTATTATTCATTTTTTTTATTTCCTCCTACAATCATTTCTTTAACTCTGATAGTAGGTTGACCTATATCTACAGGAACATAACCAGAAATAGAACCACAATAACCTTGACTAAATTTTAAATCATTACCTACACGATCTATTTGAAATAAAATATCTTGTCCATAACCTATTAACATCATATCTCTAACAGGTTTTGTTAACTTTCCATTTTCAATTAAATAACCTAATTTTACCATAAAATTAAATTCTCCTGTAGTCGTCAAAACTGTTCCTCCTCCTAAATTTTCAGCATAAAGTCCATAAGATGTATCTTCTATAATTTTTTCTGGCTTATCTTCTCCTGATTCTATATATGTTGAATTCATTCTAGATGTAGGAGAATATTTGTAAGATTCTCTTCTTGCTGAACCTGTTGGTTTCATATTCATTTTAATACTATTACGATAATCTATTAAATAGTTTTTTAAAATTCCTTTGTTAATTAATATATTTTTTTGTGTTGGTATACCTTCATCATCTATATTTAAACTTCCCCAAGCTTTTTTAATAGTTCCATCATCAAAAGCTGTTATCAATTCTGAAGCTATTTTTTTGTTAATTTTTTTACAAAAAGGAGATAAACCTTTAGCTATTGCAGTAGCTTCTAGTGAATGTCCACAAGCTTCATGAAAAATAACTCCTCCAACTCCGTTATTTATAACAACTGGCATTTTTTGTGGTTTTAATTCTATCGCTTTTAATAAAATAATAGCGTTGGATGCTACTTTTATTGCTTTTGCTTCTAAATTTGTCATATTAAAAAAATTATAATCCGTAGTTGAATAACCTATACTATCATGAAATTCTTGTAAATTTTGATTTTTTTTAGATATTGCTATCAAACTGCATCTAATATAGGTTCTCAAATCATCTTGATAAATACCTTTAGAATTTGCAATTAAAATTTTTTGTTCTTTTTCTTCTAAATTTATAATTGTTTTAATTATATATTTGCTGTATTCTAACATTTTTTTAGATAAATGAAACATTATATCTTTTTTTTCATCTATTTTCATACTATTAAATATTTTTTTATAATTATTTTTAAAAGTTTTTTTTGCTCCTAAAGGAATTAAAATCATTTCTTTTTTTTTATTATTTTTGTCTTTTATTTTCAAATCTGATATTAAATTTAATATTTTTTCATAATTCACTTCATTAGTATAAATATAAATTTCTTCTGAATTTTTTAATAATCTTATACCTACACCAAATATGTAATTAGTTTTATATGCAACAATTTCTTCATTAATTATTTTTAAATTTTTATCTAATGTATCTTCTAAAAATATTTCAGCAAAATCAAAACCTTTTTCAATGGATATTTTTAAAATATTTTGTATTTCTTCTTTATTTAGCATTAATTTAAATTATTCTCCTTATATTTTAAATATTTTTTGTTATTAAAATGTCTTTTAGACATAAAAAAAATATAAATACTATTTTTATATTTATATTTTTTATTTATTTTTTATTTTGATTTCGTTATTTGTAAAAGTTTATTTTCAAAATAAATATTTTTTTTAGATTTTATTTTATCTGCTAAATTATTTGAGATTTCAAATATGGTTTTATCATAAAAATGTTTAATATTACCTATGTTTCTTTTGTAAATATTAAATTTTTCATCAAAAATTTTCAAAAGCAATAAAGGATTATTTATACCATCATTTTTACCTAAATTAATAACGAGTTCTGTCATATTTTCTCTTTTTTTTCTAACAATTTCTTTATAATTTTTAATTTTATTATTTTGAAATCTGTTTAAATTATTGTTATTATTATTTTCTTTTTGCTGATAAAAATTGAATTTATTTTCATCAATTGGTTCATAGTTTTTCTTTTCGGGTTTAAAATATTGTAAAAAACTATTAATAATTTGTCTTACATCAAATTTTTTCATTAGCTGATCTATCAAAATTTTATTTTCTTCATTTACTGTTATTTTGTTATTTTCTATCAATTCATTTATTTTTTGGTTAAATTGAATACTTTGTTCTTTTTGTATTTCTTGAACAGTTGGTATATTCAAAAATGTTATTTTTTCTTTTAAATAATTTTCAAGTTTTTTTAATTTATTTATTTTCATATAACTTATGAAACTATATGCTAGACCAGTTTTGCCAGCTCTTCCTGTTCTACCTATTCTATGAACATAAACTTCGTCTTCATATGGTAAATCATAATTAATAATCATTTTAATATCTGAAATATCTAAACCTCTTGCTGCAACATCTGTAGCTACTAATATTTTGATATTTTTTTTTCTAAAATTATCCATAACATATTTTCTTTGATTTTGTTTTAAATCTCCGTGAATAGCATTTACTAAAAAGTTTTCATTTTGTAGATAATTAAAAATATTATCTACATCTTTTTTAGTATTAGCGAATATAATAACTGATTCTGGGTTTTTTTGATCCAAAAGCCTAACTAGAAGTTTATTTTTATTAAATTCTTTTACTACGAAATAAAATTGTTTTATTGATTTAACAGCTATATTTTCTTGTTTAATTTTTAAAATTTTAGGATTTTTTTGATATTTAGAAGCTATTTTTTTGATTGTCAATGGTAGAGTAGCTGAAAACAATACTGTTTGTCTTTTTTCCGGAATATTTTTTAATATAGTTTCTAAGGCTTCTTGAAACCCCATTTTTAGCATTTCATCAGCTTCATCTAATGTTAAAATTTTAATTTTTGATAAATTTACTTTTTTCTTTTCTAGTAAATCTATAATTCTTCCAGGAGTAGCAATGATAATATGGGGATTATTCTCTAGATCTTTAAATTGTTTTGTGTATGATTCTCCACCACAAATTACTGTTATTTTTATTTCTTTATGAAATTTAAGTAATTTTTTCATTTCATCAAATACTTGAATTGATAATTCTCTTGTTGGACATAAAACTAGAGATTGTGTTTTGTCAATTTTTGGGTCTATTTTTTCAATAATCGGGATACTGAAGGAAAAAGTTTTTCCTGTTCCTGTTTGAGATTGAGCTATTATATCATTTCCTTTTATCATTTCAGGTATTACTAGATTTTGAATAGGTGTAGGATGACTAAATTCCAAATCTTTCAAAGCGTCTTTTGTTTGTTTTAATAAATTTAATTCTTCGAATAAAATACTCATTTTATTTTTTTACCTCTACTATTACTAATAAATAATAAATAATATTATCAAATTAAAAAGCAAAATAATCATTCTTTTTTTTCTATTTTATTTAAAAACATTTTTTTTATATAGTTAATATGTTTAATTTTTTATATAGTTAATGTGTTTAATTTTTATATAGTTAATGTGTTTAAATTTGAGAAAGAAAATTTTTATAAAATAAGACTATTTTTAGCGAACAAAATAATAGTTTTAACATAAAACAATTTATTATTAGACAAAATTGTTAATTTTATAAGTCCGATAAAAAAGATATATAAATAATTATAATAATTAAAATTGAAAATTTTATTATAATTAAATTTGATTTATTGAAAGATTTAATAAGATAAATCTTAAAAAAATTATAATTTATGATATAAAAATATTTCTTAATATTAATTTTTAATTTTTATAAAAAAAAAGATTCTATTATAGTTTAAATTTTAAATTGTATAAAAATTATTCATATCTTTAACTTCTTTTTATTTTCTCTCATTTTTTATTATATAATTATTATACAAAATAAACTATAAATTATAAAAAATTTATTTTATTTAAATAAAATTCAAATTGTAAAAGATAAATAAAATAATAGTTATTAATATAGATATTTATTTTTTTATTTTTATATATTGAATAAAAAATTATTTGAAATTAATAAATTAAAACTTTTTATCTTTAGTTTTTATCAACTTATATTTATTTTTTGAATTTTTTTGAATTAAATTAAATAATTATTAAAATTATTTTTTTTTAATTAAAGGATAATATGTTTATTAAAAAATCTTTATTTTTAAAGAGCTTCGATTTTAATAATTTTCCATATTCATCTAAGTTACCAGAAATTTTGTTAATTGGACGTAGTAATGTTGGAAAAAGTACTTTTGTAAATATTTTGACAAATAAAAAGAAAATCTGTTTTGTTTCTAAAAAACCTGGAAAAACTATTTATTTGAATTATTTTTTATTGAATGATGTTTTTTATGTAATAGATTCTCCCGGCTATGGATTTAGTAAAAGAAGTAAAAACAAAAATATTAATGTTTTTAGTATGATTAATAGTTTTTTTAAAAAAAAATCTTTTAATAAAATTGTTTTTCAATTAATGGATTTTAAAGTTGGACCTACTTTTTTAGATTTACAAGTATATAGAGAATTGATAAAAAATAAAGAAAATTCTTGTGTTTTTATTATTTTTAATAAGAAAGATAAAGTATCTAATAATCAAATTTTGAATCAAAAGAAAAAAATTGATAAAAAATTATTGTTATTGAATTTTTGTTTTATTCCAAAGTATTTTTTACTTTCTTGTAAAAATAAAGAAGGTATAGAAAATATTATAAATTTGATTAAATCTCGAATATCTTTTATATCCTGAAATTTTTGATGTTTTTATTTTTAATTTAGTATTCTTTTTTAAAATTATTTAATGTACAAATGATAAAATAATTAATATAAAATATAATACTTTTTATTATATTAGTGGATTATTTTTTATATTTTTTTAATAATAAAAGGTTAGTTTTAGGATTAGAATAAATAAAATATATGATAATTAAAATAAAATATGATTTTCGATTAGTAGAATCAGGTAGATATCAAAAATGGTTAGAAAATGGATGTTTTGAAAAAAAAGATATCATTTCAAAAAAAAAAACTTTTACAGTTATTTTGCCACCTCCAAATATTACTGGAAAATTACATTTAGGTCATGCTTGGAATAATATTTTGCAGGATGTTATTGTTAGAAGAAAAAGAATGTTAGGATTTAATGTTTTATTTTTGCCTGGTATGGATCATGCTGGAATAGCTACTCAAAAAAAAATTAAAGAAAAAATTAAAGAAAATGGTTTTGATGAAAAAAAAATTACAAAAGATTTTTTTTTACAACAAGCTTTTATTTGGAAAAAAGAATATTCCAGAAAAATACGTGAACAATGGGCATTTTTAGGATTATCTTTAAATTATAAATATGAAAAATTTACTTTAGATAAAGAACCTAGTGATATAGTAGAAAAAGTATTTATTAAATTGTATAAAAAGAAAATGATCTATAGAGATTACAAAATTATTAATTGGGATCCAGTAATGCAAACTACTTTATCTAATATTGAAGTTGAATATAAAAAAATATCGGGTGAACTTTTTTATTTAAAATATATTTTATTAGATGATAAAGAAGAGATAACTGATGATTTTGTGGAAGTAGCTACAACAAGACCTGAAACAATATTTGCAGATCAAGCTTTAATGGTTAATCCAAAAGATTCAAGATATAAACATTTAATTGGGAAAAAAGTTTTAGTTCCTCTCGTTAAAAAAAAAATTGTTATTATATCCGATGATTTTGTTGATATTAGTTTTGGGACAGGAGTATTAAAAGTTACTCCTGCTCATGATGAAGAAGATTTTAGATTAGGTAAAAAACATTCTTTAAATTTTGTTTCTTGTATTGATAGAAATGGCTTAATGAATAAAGAGTTAGTTTCTTCTGAGTATCATAATTTAAGTTTTATAGAATGTCGTCATCATCTTGTTGGTAGATTAAAAGATGATGGATTAATTTCCAAAATAGATAAATATAATCATTCGGTTGGTTTTTCAATTGTTTCTGGTGCTATAATTGAACCTAGTTTGTCTTTACAATGGTTTATGAAAATTAAAGAAATTGTTCCTTTATTTTTCAAAAAAAATAAAATTAATTTTTTTCCTAATCGTTTTAAAAAAGTTTTTGAAAATTGGTTACTTAATTTAGAAGATTGGTGTATATCTCGTCAATTATGGTGGGGTCATTCCATACCTGCTTGGTATAAAAAAAATAAGATTAAAATTAAAAAAGAAAAACCAGGTCCTAATTTTGAAAAAGATCCTGATGTTTTAGATACCTGGTTTTCTTCTTCTTTATGGCCTTTAAGTATTTTGGATTGGTTAAAAAAAAATGATTCTAATCTTTTTAAAAGTCATTTTCCTACAGATGTTTTAGTTACTGGTTATGATATTTTAACTTTTTGGGTTTCAAGAATGGTATTACAAAGTCTTTTTTTAACTAAAAAAATACCTTTTTATAATGTTGTATTACATGGATTAGTAAAAGATTCTCAAGGCCGTAAAATGTCTAAGTCAAAAGGCAATGGTATAGATCCTATAGACATTATCAATAAATATGGTTCAGATACTTTAAGATGGTTTTTATTAACAAGTTCATCCTTAGGATCAGATTTATTTTATAATGAAAAAAAAATAATATCTAGTTGGAATTTTATAAATAAATTATGGAATATTAGTTGTTTTTTTAAAATAAATTTTTCGACATTTGAAACTAATTTTATTGAAGATATTTTATTGTTTAATGAAAAAGCTTTATTAACTCAAATATCTAAATTAATTAAAGAAACCAATTTATTATATGAAAAATACGAATTTTGTATTATAGGAAATCTTTTGTATAGTTTTGTTTGGGATGATTTTGCTAATTGGTCTTTAGAATTTTTTAAACTTATACCTAAAAATTCCTATCATTATGATAATTCAAAAAAATTTTTTTTGTATATTTTTGAAAACATTTTGAAATTATTACATCCTTTTATACCTTTTGTTACAGATAAAATTTATGAAGACTTGTTTTATAATAAAAACAAATCCATTATGAATTCTAAATGGCCTAATATTATTTTTTCAGATAAAAAATCTTTAAATTATTTTTATATTTTTAGAAAAATAATTCATAAAATTCGTAATTTTAAACAATTTTATAATATTCCGAAAAATATTGATTTTGTTATATATATAAAAAGTACTAAAAGTATTTTAAAAGAATTTATTTTTATAAAAGAAAAAATTGAATTGTTTTCGGAAATTTCAGAAATAAAATTTATTAATATTAGATTAAAAAATAAAAAATATTATTTTTTACTTATAGAAAAAAATATTTCTATTTTTATAGATAAAAGTTTTTTTTCAAAAATAAATAATGAAAAACAAAAATTAGATCTTTTAAAACAAAAGGATTTTCTTATTAAAGAAATTCAAAGAAGTGAAAAAATATTAAAAAATAAATTTTTCTTAGAAAAAGCAAAAAAAAATAAAATACAAGAAGAAAAGAGTAAATATAAAGAATATTTAAAGAAATATAAAGAGTTGTTAAAAAATGATTTTTTTAAAAAAAACATTGAATAAAATAACTCGATATTATTGAATTAATACAATATATATTATGAAGAAAAATATTTTTTTGAAGAATTAAAAATAATAAAAAAATTTTTTAATAGTTAAAAGAAAGTTTTTAGATATGTTTTTTAATAAAAATATTTTTTATGTTAATTTTAAAACTGTTATAAATGCAAAAGCTAATATAATTTTTACTCATGGTTTAGGTGAAAATACACAAGATTATAATCATATTTGTGATTTTTTTATATCTAATAGTTATAATTTTCTATTATACGATGTTAGAGGTCATGGTAAAAGCGGAGATAAAAGAGGAGATATTAAAAATTTTCATATTTTTTCTGATGATTTGAAATTTCTTGTGGATTTTATTAAAAAAAAAAATTGTTTAAAAATTTTTTTAATTGGCCATAGCATGGGAGGTATTATTGTTAATACTTATGTAGTTAAATATAAAAGTATAGATGGAGTTATAATCAGTTCAGCTCCAACTTTTTTAAATAGAAAATTAAAATTATATTTAAAATATCCTTTTTATTTTTTTAATTTTTTTGTTAAAAAACTTAATTTTTATTCTCCAAACATATCTAGTATTCTTTTAAAAGAAGATTATTTTCCTTATCATTTAGATTTTGTAACACCACGTTTATTAAGAAATTTACTTTTTTTGAATTTAATTTATATTCAAAAAAAAATTAATTTTTATTCAACAGCTGTTCTTTTTTTGTATAGTGTTCAAGATAAAATAGTTTCGCATAAAAATATTGATATTTTTTTTGATCAAATTGTGTCTAAAGATAAAAAATTATGTTCTTATTTAAAAAGTTATCATAATTTGTTTCATGATATAGAAAAAGAAAAAGTTTTAAAAGATATATTTTTATGGTTAGAAGAAAGAATTTAGTATTTTTTTTACAATTGCAGTTTTAGTATTATTTTTTATTTTTCATAAATAAGGTAAAATTAGAAAGATATCATGAATAAAAAGAAAGAAATTTTTAAAATTAGTAGTTTGTCATCAGAAGAAGTTTTTAAATATTTAAATTCTGATTCAAAGGGATTGTCTTATAATGAAGTTAAAAAAAGACAAATAATACATGGTTTTAATATAATTAAACAAAATCAAGATAATAGTATTATTAAAAAGTTTATTAAACAATTTACTTCTATTTTTGCTATTTTATTATGGTTATCTGGTTTTTTAGCTATTTTTATTAAGGAATATCCAATTGGAATATCAATAATTTTAGTTGTTATTGTTAATGGTATTTTTTCATTTTTTCAAGAAAGAAAGGCAGATAAAATTTTATCTTCTTTAAATGATATGATTCCTAAAAATATTCAAGTTTATAGAGAAGATAAAATAGAAGTTATTAATGCAACAGATTTAACTATTGGTGATTTAATATTTTTGGAAATAGGAACAACTATTCCCGCTGATGCTAGACTTGTTGAAGCCAATAACTTTTTTGTTGATAATTCAATGCTATCAGGAGAAAGTATTCCTTTAAATAGAAATGCAGAAGCTAATAAAGAGAAAAAACAAGTTATTTCTGAAATTCCAAATTTGGTTTATGCAGGCACTACAGTTTCACATGGTAGTGCTAAGGCTGTTGTTTATTCGGTAGGAGAAAATACTCAAATAGGTGAAGTTTCTTTTTTAGCTCATAATATTGATAAAGGCGTTAATACTTTAGAAAAGAAAATTCATAGTTTTACTAAAAATATTAGTATTATAGCTTCATCTTTATCTTTATTTGTTTTTTTTATTTGTTTTTGGAGTTATTCTGCTGGAATAGATTATTTTTCTTTTAATGTTATTTTAAAAGATATTTTAAAGCCATCAATTATTGCTGCTTTAGGAATGTTAGTGGCTAATATTCCTGAAGGATTATTACCTACTATCAATTTGAGTTTAGCTATCGGTTCTCAAAGAATGGCTAAACAAAAAGCTCTTATTAAAAAATTGTTTTCAGTAGAAACTTTGAATTCAGTTACAGTTATTTGTACTGATAAAACAGGTACTTTAACTGAAAATCAATTAACATGTAGGAAAATATTATTTCCGGGAGGATATGTTGATATTACAGGAAATGGTTTTCAAAAAGATGGATCTTTTATAAATTATAATCCAATAAATGATAATGAAGTTTTAAATAAATTATTTATTGCTTCGATTCTTTGTTCAGAAGCCAATTTGGTTGATAATTCAAGTCAAAATAATGAATATAAGATAATAGGAAATCCAACAGAAGGTTCTATATTAATTGCAGCTTCTAAATATGGATTAGATATTAAAAAAATAAGAAATAATTTTTTAATTAAAAACATTGATCCTTTTTCTTCTGAAACTAAAAAAATGAGTGTATATGTTCAAAATATATCTCAAAAGAAGTATTATAATCTTAATTCTAATTATTTGTTCGTTAAAGGAGCTCCTAATGTTCTTTTAAATAAATGTCATAAGCAATATAAAGAGCAAAAAGTTTGTTTTTTTTCTTCTGAAGAAAAAAAATTTTTTATGGAAGAAAATGAAAAATTATCTCATCAAGGATATCGTATTTTAGCGATTACTTATAAAAATACAGATAAAATGAATGATAATGAAGATAATATGATCTTTTTAGGTTTTTTTGTTCATTACGATCCTCCTAAAATAGAAGTTCGTGATTCAGTAGAACTTTTATTAAAAGCTGGTTTAAAAATTACTGTTATAACTGGTGATTATGGTCCTACCGCTATTTCTATAGGCAAACAAGTTGGTATTATTAATGATAAATTTTTAAATATAAACGGAACAGAAATAGAAGAAATGGAACAAATTGAATTACAAAATATTTTAAAAACCAACATACCTATATTTTTTTCACGTACTACTCCAAAACATAAATTAAGAATTGTAGAAGCATATCGTTCTAACAAAGAAATAGTGGGTGTTATAGGGGATGGAGTTAATGATATTTTAGCTTTTAAAGCTGCTCATATCGGGATTTCTATGGGTAAGACAGGTAAAGATGTTGCAAGAAGTTCTTCTGATATGATTTTGTTAGATGATAATTTTTCTACTATTCCAAAAGCTGTTTTAGAAGCTAGAGGTATTTATTCGAATATAAAAAAATTTATGTTTTATGTTTTAAGTTCTAATATACCTCAATTATTTCCAATTATTTTTATGGCTTTTTTTCGCATTCCTCTTTATTTAAATGTTATGCAAATTTTAGCTATAGATTTGATTACAGATTTATTACCTGCTATAGCTTTGGGTGCAGAAGAACCAGAATATAATTTATTGGAACAAAAACCTATCAAAGAAAAAGATAATCTTTTAGATTCAAAATTGTTAAGAAGAAGTTATGGTTTTTTAGGTTTAATAGAAGGAATATTAGCTTTGTTTTTTTTCTTATTTTATGGAGGTATGGAATTTTTAAATAAAAATGTTTCTTTGAAAGAAATATCTTTTGATAAAAATTTTTTATTCGCATCTACTATGGCTTTTGGTTCTGTAATTTTTTCTCAAATAGGTAATGTTTTTGCTTGTCGTTCTGAAAAACTTTATTTTTGGCAAACTTGGAATAAAAAAAATAAATTATTATACATAGGTGTTTTAATTGAATTAATTTTGTTTATTTTAATTTCTCAAAAAATTACTTTTTTAAATAATTTTTTTGGAACAGTGCAAATAGAATTTCATCATTACATTATTTTAATATCTTGCACAATAATAATGTTGTTTTCAGATACTATTTTTAAATTTTTTGTAAATAGAAAAAAAGTGTAAATAAATAATTTTTTAAAAAGAATTTGTTTTTAAATATGATATAATATTAAATTTTTATTTATAAAAAAAATAATAGTTTTTAATTTTTTCTGTTTTTATAAATATTAATATTTAATAAATATCAAAAAAAGGTAAAATAGATGAAACTTGTTATAGGATTAGGTAATCCAGGTAAAAAATATAAATATACTCCTCATAATATAGGTTTTTTAATGATAGATTTTTTTTTAAGCAAAATGAAAGAAAAAAATATTATTTTTTTTAAACAAAAAGAATTTGATAATATTTATTTTATTGAAATTAATAATCAAAGAGCAATTTTATTCAAACCACAAAAATATATGAATTTATCTGGTATTGAAATTAAAAAAATTGTTTCTAATTATAAATTAGATATAAATGATATTTTAGTTTTGAGTGATGATATTTATTTAGAAAAGGGCAAATTTAAGTTGAAGAATAAAGGCGGTCATGGTGGTCATAACGGTTTAAGAAATATTATAGATAGTTTATATACAAATTCTTTTAAAAGATTAAAAATAGGAGTTGGTTATGATTCTGAATCAAGTATAGAAGAGTATGTTTTAAAAACTTTTAATAATGAAGATATAAAAAAAATAACGATTAATTTTGAACTTTTTTTAGAAATTTTAATTTCTTTTATATGTGGAATGTCTTTTGAAAAAATAGTTCTTTTTTCTAAAAAAAAAATTTAATAAAAGCTTTTTTATTCAAAAATATCAAAAAATATCATAATTAATAATTTTAATTATATTTAAATAGAAAATTTATTCATAAAACAAAAAAAACTTAAGTAAGTTAAAATAAGAGTTTTTTAATATAATATAAAAAATTATTTTATTATATTTTTTACTTACTTTATTTTTTTTACATAAAAAAATAATTTATTTTTTTGTTTTTTTTAATATATAATAAACATAAATAATATTGAAATTATTTTTTTTGTATGTTATAATTAATTGTCT
>NZ_VWXM01000008.1 GCF_009268105.1 Candidatus Phytoplasma sacchari | reverse complement strand
AGGTGAGGTGACCAATAAATACTCTTCATGTTAATTATTTAATTTATAATTATAGATAAATTTACAACCTACAACCTTTTAACTTGGTGGGTTCTGAGTTAAGTAAATGATAATATTTATACACTTTGACTCCATGTATAAATTGCCTCAGAATTATCGGAATTTTCCAGTTACCGATAAGTTTATGAAATGACTACTCCACTTTGTTCCTCTTAGTCCCATCTCAGGGATTATCCATAGTCATATCAGCTCGCGTAGTCCTTTTGACTATACTGTTTCATCTCAACTCGCTTTTATGTCTTGCTCTAATTTTGTGTTCTTTCGTCCTCAAAACCAGACATATGCTGTCGTTCTATTATCACAAAAACGTGTAATTGGTTGAATTACAAAATATTTAGGTATCTTTTTCGCCCGTCAAAGTCCGTTGCCTTTTCCACTTGGCTATGGGCCTAAAAATATTATTGTAAAATATTATTTATTTGGGGCGGTTAATGGGAATTGAACCCACGTATATCGGCGCCACAAGCCGCTGCGTTAACCACTTCGCCATAACCGCCATCATATTCTTTTAATTTTATTTTTTACATATAACATTATACAATAAATATTTTTTTAAGGATATATAACTTATTCAATATGTAACTAATTATCTTATTATTTTGAATATTTTTTAACAAATTATTTTAATTAAATCATTTTTTTAATTTCAAATTTTTTTATTGATAATAATAAAAAAATTACCCCTTATTGAATTTAAATTCAAAATAAAAGATAATATAAAAAAATAAAGAATTTCTAAATAAAAATTATTTTAATTTTATCAAATTACAATTGAATAAAATTAATTTTTTTTCAAAAAAATGTTCAAAAACAAAAAATATTTTATTTTCAAATAATTATTTACAAAATAAATTAAGAGCATTTTTTGTGGTTTGAATAGCTACTTTTTTAAAATCTGTATTTTTTAAAAAAGCTATTTTTTCAGCTATATAAATTAAAAAAGAAGGTTCATTTCTTTTTGATTTTTCAAAAGGATATGGAGTTAAAAAAGGAGAGTCTGTTTCTAATAATATTTTATCCAAAGGTATATTTCTGGCTATTTTGTGAGCTTCATAAGCTTTTTCATAAGTAACAATACCACCAATACCTATATAAAAATTTAATTCTAAAGCTTTTTGAGCTTCCAAAAAATTAGATACTAAACAATGAAAAACACCTCTAATTCGATTTTTATAAGGTAATAATATTGAATAAATTTCTTCAAAAGAATTTCTTGCATGTAAAATAATTGGTAAATCATATTTTATAGCTAACTCTATCTGAATTTTTAAATTATTCTTCTGGATCGAAAGAGATTTTTTTTCATGATACAAATCTAAACCGATTTCACCAATAGCTACTACTTGAGGTAATTTCAAATACTTTTCAATATCATAAGGATTTTGATTAAAATAATAACAAGGGTGTATTCCTACAGCAGACTTAATCGAAGAATATTTTTTTGATAATTCTATAGTTTTTTTATTTGTTTCTTCATCTAAACCTGGAACAATAAAGCTTTTAATACCTTTGTTGGAAGCTAATTCCAATACATTTTCTAAATCTAGTTCAAAATCTTTCAAATTAAGATGAGTATGTGTATCTATTAACATTTCGTTCTCTTTTATTAATAAAGAATATAAATAAAATATTAAATAAAAAATGAATTAATTTATACAAAATTAAATTAAAGATGGATAGGTTTATCTATAACGCCTAAAAAAGTTTCTAAATTCAATTCAGATAAGGTAGGATGAGGATGTATAGTATGAGTTATATCGTAAGCTGTGCCTTCTAACTGCATCGTAACTCCTATTTCAGTAATCAACTCAGTAGCATTATAAGCTAATATATGCATACCTAAAATTTTATAATTATCTTGATTAACAATTACTTTAGCAAAACCATCAATCTCACCATCAGCCCAAGCTTTACCAATCGCACTAACAGGAAATTTAAAAATCTTATAATTTATATTATTCATAATTTTAACTTGTTCTTCAGTTTTTCCTATGGAAGCAATTTCAGGAAAACCATAAACACAAGAAGGTATTCTGTCGTAATTCATAGATTTAACATTTTTAGTTAAATTTAAAGCATGAGAAACAGCTATAATACCCTCATGACTTGCAACATGAGCTAACATATACTTACCATTAACATCACCAATAGCATAAACTCCATCAATAGAAGTTCTTAAAAAATTATCAGTAACTATGCAATTATTCTTAATTTCTAAATTCAAATTTTTAACAGCTTCTAAATTCGGTCTTGTTCCAACAGCCATTAAAATAATATCTGTTTTTATATTTTCTTCTTTATACTCTTCTCCATCAATATAAGAATAAAAAACGTTATTTCCTTCTATTTTAACAACATTTTTTTTGTTAAAAATCTTAATTTTAGATTTAGTTAAAATCTTAGTGTAATGATCAATTATATCTTTATCCATATTATTTAAAATAGAGTCTTGTTTTTCTATAATAATAACTTCTGAACCGAATTTATTAAAAATAGAAGCGAATTCTACACCTATAACTCCACCACCAATAATAACTATTCTTTTAGGAAAAACATTTAACTTAACTATTTCAGTACTAGTTAATAAATATTTATTTTTAAATGATTCTAAAGCTCCTGGAATAGGAGGTATTATAGCACTAGAACCAGTAGCAATAATAAGTTTTTCCGAATTTAAAATCTTATCCTGATCTTTTATTCTTACTTTTTTTGATGTTAAAACTTCTGCGCATCCATAAAAAACATCGACTTTATTTTTCTGTAGAAGTAAAGTTACTCCGCTAGTTAATTTTTCAACAATTTTGTCTTTTCGAGATAATATATCATTCCATTCAAATGTAAGATTATTATCATCATTTTTTAAACCAAAATATTGAGCATTTTTTAAAAAATGATAAACTTTTGCACTTTTAAAATAAGATTTAGTTGGTATACAACCATAATTTAAACAAATCCCACCAATTTTATGTTTTTCTATTAAAGCAACTTTTGCTCCTAATTGAGCAGCTTTAATAGCAGCTACATATCCTCCAGGACCGCCTCCGATAATTAAAATATTATAATTTTCCATAATTTAATTTATTTCCTCTTTATAATATCAAACTAAAAAATATTAGCTTCTAATTTAGAAATATCATTTAGTAAAAATGAAATTCGTTTTAAGAAATTACCGCAATAAACACCATCTATAATTCTATGATCAAAACTTAATGATAAGGGCAAAATATCAGCAACACAAATTGTATGATTTTTAAATACTGGTTTTTTAATAATGCTACCAATACCTAAAATGGCTAATTCAGGATATTTAATAATAGGAGTTCCATATAATACCCCTGTTGCTCCATAATTACTTAAAGTAAATGTTCCACCTATTATGTGTTCTTTTTTTATTTTCATTTCTAAAGTAATTTTAGCTATATCTTGAATTTCCTTTGCTAATTCAAAAATACTTAAACTATTAACATTTTTGATATTAGGAACTATTAAACCTTGAGGTGTATCAACAGCAATACCTAAATTAATTTTTTTTTTCTTAATTAATTCATTTTTAGAATCATCAAAAGAATAATTTAATATAGGAAAATATTCTAAAGCATTAATAACAGCTTTAGAAATAAAAGCCATATAAGTTAATTTAATACCTTTTTGATTAGCTGCTTCTTTGTATTTTTGCCTTAAAATAACTAAATCACTAACATCTACTTCACTTATTAAGGTAGCGTCTGGAATTAAATTTTTGGATATCATCATATTTTTTGCAATATTTTCTCTTAAAATAGAAATTTTTTCAACTTCAAATTCATTTTCATCCTGATTTAAATTAATATTTTTTTTATTATTATTTGTTTCCATATTTTTATTCCCGTTTTTTTATTTTGATTGTTTTTCTTTTTTTTCTATCAATAACAATGTTTGTCCTACGTGAACAATTTCTTGTTCTTTACACAATATCTTCTTAACAACACCATCAACATCAGAAGATATTTCAGTATTAAATTTATCATTTAAGATTTCTAATAAAACATCTCCATCTTTAACTATACTTCCTTCTTCGACACGCAAACGTAAAATAGTGCCTTGCATTATTCCTTCGCCTAAATCATGTAATTTCAATTCTATTATTTTTTTTTCTTCTTTGTTCAAATGACTCATAATTTTAACCTTTATTTAACCCTTTTCTTTTTAAAAATTTAATAATTTTCTTTTATTGTTTTTATGAATTTTTACAAATAGTTTTAAAATTATTTTTAATAGAATAAATAATTTTTTCACTATTTATCATTTGATGATATTCTCCACGAGCCAATGGCATAATAATATCAAAACCGGTAACTCTTCTAGGTGCTTCTTTCAAATATTTAAAAACATATTCATTAACTAAAGCAATTAATTCAGCAGCAGGTCCAAAAGTCTTAGTAGCTTCATGAACAACTAAAAACCTTCCAGTTTTTTTAACAGAATTGAAAATAGTTTCTCTATCGATTGGATTAATAGTACGCAAATCAATTAATTCAACAGAAATACCATTATTTTCTTCCTCTAATTTTTGAATAGCTAATTTAGCCATATTAACAGCTGAACTCCATGCTACTAAAGTTATATCTTTACCTTCTTTCACTATTTTAGCCTTACCAATTTCAATTTCATATTCTTCTTCAGGAACTTCTTCTTTAGCACCTCTATATAAAATTTTAGGTTCCATATAAATAACTGGATTATCATCATTTATAGCAGCAATCAAAAGACCTTTAGCATCATATGGATTAGACGGGACTACAACTTTTAAACCTGGAAAAGATCCTAAAACAACTTCTAAAGATTCCGAATGATGTTCTAAAGCTTTAACTCCTCCACCAACAGGAAACTTTAAAACCATAGGGCAATAAAAATTATTACGAGAACGATTTCTCATTCGAGCAGCATGAGAAACTAAATCTTGTAAACCAACATAAACAAAACCATCAAATTGAATTTCTGCTATAGGTCTTAAACCATTAATAGCCATTCCGATAGCACTTCCTACAATAGAAGATTCACAAATAGGAGTATCAAAAACACGTTTTTCACTATATTTTTTCTGTAATCCAGAAGTTAACCTAAAAACACCACCTAACTTACCAATATCTTGACCAAATAAAACTATTTTATCATTTTTAGATAACTGAAGATCTAAAGTATGTCTAATAGATTCTAACAAATTTAATAAAGCCATTTTTATATTTTTCTTTCTTTTAATTTCAATTAATTATTGCAATTTATTTTTTAAAAAATCTTCATAATCATTATATTGTTCTTTTAGTTGAGGTGTCATTTCGTCATAAATATGTTTAAAAATTTCAATAGGTTGAACTTTATCTCCATATTGTGTTATTCTTTCATGGGTTTCTTTAACATAACTGTCATTTTCCTCTCCAATTTTAGAAATCAATTCTGGAGTCAAAATACCTTTATTTAATAAATATTTTTCAAAACGCATTATAGGATCTTTTTGAAACCATTCTTTTTCTTCTTCTGAATCGCGATATAAACTTGGATTATCATTTGTTGTATGACCTTTCATCCTATAAGTAAAAGATTCAATAAGAGCAGGTCCTTTTCCTTCACGTGCTCTTTCAGTCATCTCTTTCACAACTTGATATACAGCTAAGATATCATTACCATCAACTTGAATTCCTGGTATTCCAAAAGCATATGCTTTTTCAGCTAAAGTTTCTGTTTTAGAAGCTATTCTTCTTGGAGTAGAGATAGCATACTGATTATTTTGAATTAAAACCACTAAAGGAAGTTCAAAAACAGAAGCATAATTTAAACCAGCATAAAACTCTTCATGAGCAGTACCTCCATCACCAATTGTAGCTAAAACAACTTCTTTTTTATTCTGAATTTTACTTGCAAAAGCTAATCCTGCTCCAATATTAATACTTGATCCAATAATAATATTAACAGGTAAAATACGTTTACTTTTTGGAACATCAGAACCAAGTTCATTACCATACCAATAAAGATATGGTTTTTCTAAAGATATATTTCTATATAAATATAATCCCAAGTCTCTAAAATAAGGAGATATCCAATCTTGTTCTTTTAAAGCAGCAGCTGTTCCGATTTGAGTAGCTTCGTGACCTTCATTCATAACATAATTTAACATTCTTCCTTGACGCTGATATAAAACAGCTCTTCTATCAGCAATTCTAGTTAAAACCATTGTTTTGTACATTCTTAATAATTCTTCTGACTCTATTTGAGGTTCGAGTTCTGAGTTAACTACTTTACCTTTTGAATCTAAAATTTGAAACATTTTTTTTTTCAAAGGATTAAATAAATCATTCATCTTCATTTAAGTTGTATCTCCTTTTTTTAACTTATAAAAAATAATATTTTTTAAAATTAAACCCAAAAACAAATAATAAATAAATTCAAAAAATATGATATTCAAATTGTTAATATAAGAATTTAAAACAAAAGTATATACAATCACGCAAAATGAATAAAGTTATTATTATCGACATAATGCTAAAATTAGATGAAAAAACAATTATTATATATATCTTATTCTTATTATCAATTTCAATTTTAACTTATTTCTTCTTTATTGTCAAACACAGATAAAAAAATAAAAATTATGCAAAAAAACAATAAGTAAAAATATATTTAATGTTTATTTTTATTCAATTTATTAAAAATAAAAATGTTTAAAAAATAAATAATTTGTATCCACAAAAAAATAATAAATGAACAAACAAAAATTAAATCTGAATTTGTAAAATTTGTAAAATCATGTGTCGCTAAGAAACCATATTGATAAGCTATATATGCAATTCCTCTAACTCCAATGATAGCTAAAACACTTGAATAAGCCATAGAAGAAATATAAATAGAACTAAATTTTAAAACTAAATACGAAATAGATTCTTTTAATAAAAAATATCTAATAAATTGAATTTTACTAGCTCCTAAAGTATAAGCAGTTTTATAAATTTCAGGATTTATTTGAAGAAAAACTTGTTCTATATTACGAGTTGAATGAGCAGTTAAAACTGAAACTAAACATATCAAACCAGCTTTAAAACCATGATAAATACCGAAATTATCGCCTAAAAAATAATCTATTATTAAAAAAACTAATATTACAAAAGGTATGGATAATAAAAAATTAACTAAAGTATTAATTATAAAAATTAAAGAATTCATTATAAAAATAATAAATTTATTTATACTTTTATATCTCTCCATTTTGGCTAAATATAAAATAACACTTAAAAAAAAACCCAATGAAAAAGATATAATAGTAGATAAAAAAGTTATCTTTATAGTTTCTGTAAAAGAATTTAATAACATAAAAGGTTTAGAATTATTATTTTGATTGAAAAAACTATTATTAGGATAAACCAAAATATTATAAACTCTTTTTAAAAAATTATAAAAATTATCTTTTAACATATTAACTATGTTCATCCTTTTTTAATCAAATAAAATATTAAAATAGATAATTTTTTAATAAAAATATATTTACCGATTATTATTAATATTTATTTAATATTTATTTAATATTTAAATCTCTCATTAACATTTAAACTAATATGTTCTACTTGATCCATAGGTATCATGTGTAAATAACCATTATATTTCTTATTAAGCATATCAATCCATTTTGGTTGAGATAAAGTATCCATAAATATTTTAAATTTTTCTGAAATAATATTGTCTTTTTTAGTTATAAGAGAAATTGTATAATCATAAATAGGATCATTTAAATCAGAAGGAACTGGTAAAGATTCTATAACATTTAAATTGAATCGATTCTTTCCTAAAATACCAGGATAATTTATAAAAAAATGGATATCATCTTCATTCATAAATTTATTATATAATGGTATAAGATTGGGTTCTGTAATAATTTTTATATAACTAGGAATTGTAAAATGTGTTTTATCAAATAGTTTTATTTTTTTTTTATCAATATTATCTTTAATTTGAATCAAACCTATTTTTTCTAAAAACAATAAAAAGAAACTTTCTTGTTCGATATCTTCAGATAACAATATTTTAAAAACTATTGGTGCTTGATTTTGTAATGAATTTAAACCTATTTGTTTAATATCATTTACATTTTTAATTTTTTTTGTTGTATTTCTTGTAGGGCAAGAATACAGACCTATTTTAGGTAAATAAAAAGGTCGAACTACAAAAAGTTTTTGTCCATCCAATTTATTTTTTGATTTATCTTTGTTGACAGCAAAAGGTAGATGAGAATCTAAAATAGCTGAAACTTCATCCTTTAATAATAATTCATTAGTTTTTGCGAACTGATCATGTAAAAAAAATACTTTTAAATCAATATTTTTATTTTTAAATTCATTTTTAAAATCACCTTCTAAAAAATCTCTAGTAGATTCCAAGGCTGTAGCTATTTTTATGGTTTTATCTTTTTTATTATTTTTTTCTTTAAATGGATTAACAAAATAAAATACAATAGCAAATAAAAGTGTAAAAATAGATAATATAATAATAATTTTTTTATTTTTTTGAAAAAACATAATTTTTAAAAAACCTTTCTTTTATTTTTTAATTTATCAAATTATGAAAAATATAAAAAAAGAGATAATTTGAATAATAACAAAATCAAATATTAAGAAAATAATTTTTCATAAGAAATATTTTCAAAATTATAAGTAGGTTTTAAAACAATACTTTTTTTTATCGTACCTTTGTTTAAAATAAATACTCTACTACATATAGTTTGAATAACAAAAGGATCATGCGAAACTAAAACAATTGTTGTTTTTAATTTTTTATATATTTTATAAAATAATTTTAAAATATTTTTAGCAGAATTCATGTTTAAAGCAGAAGTAGGTTCATCACAAAATATAATATTTGGTTCATAAATCAAACTTCTAGCTATAGCTACTCTTTGCTTCTGACCACCAGATAAGTCCTTAGGATAAAAATTAAAAAAATTTTTTAATCCTACAAAATCAATTATTTCAAATACTTTTTGTTTTTTTTCTTCTGTAAAATTTTTTCTTATTTTTAAAGGTAAAGAAATATTATCAAAAACATTTAAATTAGATAAAAGATTAAAATTTTGAAAAATCATTGAACTCTGATTTCTATTAAAATTTCTTTTAATAAAAGTTTTCGGATTATAATCAGGTTTTAAAAAACCAAATAAAATATTTAGTAAAGTACTCTTTCCTGAACCAGTATTACCTACTAAACCAACAATTTCTCCTTGTTTAATTTCTAAATTTATATCTATTAAAACAAGCCATTTCTTATTATTTAAAAAAAAAGTCTTATAAAGATTATTTACTTTTATCATATAAAAAATCAACCTTATTTTTTTAAAATTTAATATAAAAAATTTAAAAATGAATGTTAGTATTTTGATAATTATTTTAAAAAAATTATTAACAATTTTTATATAACATAAAATAGTCTACATTATTTTTAATATTATTGATTTATAAAAATTTTATAATTAAATAATTCATTTATTAATATTAATATTTTTTTTATCTTTTTCAAATAAATCTATAGCTAATTTAGTAGCTATTCTTCCTCTAGCAGTTCTTTTAATATAACCTTCTTTTATCAAAAAAGGTTCATATACTTCTTCAATAGTCAATATTTCTTCTCCAATTGTAGCAGCAATATTTTTAATACCAACAGGACCACAATTGAATTTCTTCACTAAAGTATTTAAATAAAAATAATCTATAGCATTCAAACCATTACAGTCTATTTGTAATCTATCTAAAGTTTCAATAGTAATTTGATAAGTAATAACTTGATTGGAATATATTTCGGCAAAATCTCTTACCCTCCTTAATAAACGATTAGCAATTCTTGGTGTGCCTCTACTTCTTTTAGCTAATTCTTTCAAAGCTTTTTCTTCTGATTTGTTTCCATAAACAAAAGAAGATCTTTTCAAAATCAATTCTATTTCGTTTTCTGTATAATAATCTAATTTTAAAATAAGTCCAAATCGATCCCTTAAAGGAAAAGAAATATTACCAAATTTAGTAGTAGCTCCTATAAGAGAAAAAGGAGGTAAATCAATTTTAATATTTCTTTTTTCATCATTTTTGCCAATTATGATATTTAAAACATAATCTTCCATAGCTGAATATAAAATTTCTTCAACATTCCTAGGTATACTATGTATTTCATCAATAAATAAAACATCACCAACTTGCAAACTACTTAAAATAGATGCTAAATCTCCTATTTTTTCTAAATTAGATCCATTAGCTGTTTTAAAATCAACATTTAATTCGTTTGAGATAATTTTTGCCAAAGTAGTTTTTCCTAAACCTGGAGGCCCATAAAACAAAACATGATCCAAAGATTCATTTCTTTTTTTTGCTGCTTTTAAATAAACTTTTAAAATTTTTCTAATATTTTCTTGTCCTATATATTCTTCTAATTTTTTAGGTCTTAAAAATTGTTCATCTTTAACACTTTTAGAGATTTTATCAATCATTGACATATTTCCAATTCTTTTTAATATTTTTAATAATATATTTCATTAAATTTGTTTTTTTTGATTTAAATAAATTAAAGCTTTTTTGATTATATTTTCTAAATTATCTTCAAAATTGAGTTTATTAATGATAGAATCAATTTCTCTATTTAAAAAACCTAAATTGACTAATGCTTCTTTTGTGTTCTTCATTTTTTTTGCTATTATATTTTCATTTTCCAAAAATAATATTTTATCTTTGAAATGAAAAATAATTTGATTAGCTATTTTTTTACCAATTCCAGGAAATTCTAATAACTTTGACAAATCATTATTTTGCAAAGATTCTTTTGTTTTTTGTAAAAAATCAGAATTAGACATTAAAAGAGCATTTTTAGGACCTATTCCAGAAATATTTATTAATTTTTTGAAAAAAGATAACATTTCAGGATTTAAAAAACCATATAAACAATTTATATTTTCTCTAACATGAAAATAAATAAATATTTTTACTTTCTGATTTAAAACAAAAAAATCTTCAGGTTTATAAAATTGGATTAAATATCCAATTTCATTATTTTCTAAAACAATGCAATCTTTTTGTATATCAGAAATAATTCCCTTAAAATAATGATACATAATTTTATTTAATACTCCCAAATGATATATGATTTAATTATAACATTATATATTCTATTATATAATAATGTGATTCATCATAAAAATATTAAAAAAAATATTATAAAATTATATCAAATAAAATTAAATAAAAAAAAATTATATTTTTTTTAGTTTTGAACTGTTATTTTAGTATTATTTAAGTATGATATAATTAGTAATTATTTTTTTGTATTGTGATAAACAAAATTATATAGATTAATATTTTGTTGTTTTGTGAGGTTTAATAATAATTTATGTTTTTAAATAATAAAGATGAAAAAAATAAAAAAAATTCATCTAATAAAGATTTTTTTTATGAAATTCAAGAAATAAAAAATAAAATTATAGAAAACGATTTTTTTCAAGATTTTGATGAAAAAATCAACTTAATTTATAAAAAAAATAACGATAAAATAGTAAATATAGAATTTGAACAAAAAATTATTGAAAAAATAAAAAAAATAAATACTGAATATAATAAACATATTCAAAATATAAAATCAAAATTAAATCAAATAATAGAAAAACCAAAATATAACAAAATAAAAGAAGAAAATTTATATAGGATAAAATCAATAAATAACCAAATTGAAAAAAATATTAAAAAGAAAAAAAAAATAAACTATGAATTTCAACAAGAAACAAAAAAAATCGAAGAAGATCTAAAAAACTATCTTCATAAAACATCTATTATAGAACAAAAATATAATATTGAAAAAATAAAAAAAGAAAAAGAACTTTTTGAAAAAAAAAAAGAAATATCTGAACAAAAAAACAATGAAAAAAAAAAAATAAATATCTTTTTTAATGCTAAATTCTTTGATATAAATGAAAAAATAATGAAACTGAAAACTAATCATAAAAGTAAAATTAACTATATTAATGATATTTATGATAATAATAAAAAAAAAACAGAAATAGAAAAAGAAGAACAAGAGAACTTTCTAAATTTAGAAATTCAAAACATAAACAATTTATTTAAAAATGAAATTAATAATCATAACAAAATTTTAACAGAACAACAAAAAGAATTTATAATAAATAAAAAAAATATAGAACAAAAAAAAAATAATTTATTTAAAGAAGAAAAAATAAAAATGTTTTTTATTTTAGACGTAATCAAAAAATACAATTATAAGAATTTTATATGTTTAATGAAACAAATTTTAAAAAATGAATTTTTTAATTTAAAAAAAGTTTTTTTATGGAGAAAAAAATACATATTTATTAAATTTTTTTATAATCAAAAACTCAATTTAATTTCTATTGAAAAAAACTTTCTAATAAAAAAAGAAGAAATAAAAATTAAAAATAACAATATATTATTAAAAAATGAAAAATATATTTTAGACAATAATCTTATACAAAAATTAAATTGTTTAGAACTTGAATTAAGAATGATAGAAATAGAAAAAAAATATAAATTAATAAAAATAAATTCTGAAGAAGATATAGAAAAAAACGAAATAAATTTTATTTTTGAAAAACAAAAAATTCTAGAAGAATTGAAATTAAAAAAATTAAGTTATCAAAAAAAAATAATTAGTTTAAAAGAAACAAAAGAAAAAAAAGAACTTCTATTAAAAATACAAATAAAAATAGAAAAAATTAATTTAAAATGTGAGTATTTAAAAAATATTTTACAAAATTACAAAAAAATAGATGAAACAGAAAATACAATAATAAATTTAAAGAACGATAAAGAATATTATATTCAAAAACAAAATATTATTTTTGAACAAAATAAAAAAAAATTTACTAAAAGAAATGAATTAAAAAAAATACACTTTCAATATTTGATTGAAAAATATAATGTTAAAAATAAAAATAATTCAGAATCTTTAGATTTAATAAAATCATATATACATAAAAAACAACAAGAAGAAAAAATATTTTTTGTAGAAATAAAAGAAAAATTAAATTTATATTTAAATTTATCAAAAAATGAAAAAATTTTCTTCTCTTTGCAACAATTTGTTGAAATAAATGAATTATTACAAATTTTTATAGAAAAAATAAAAGATAAACAATTTAAAAACTATTATTTATGGATTAAACAATTTTATAATTTAAAAGATACAAAATTACAACAAAAAATAAATTTAAATAAAGATATAACAGAATATTACGAACAAAATATATTTTTTTTAAAAAATTTAATACAACAAAATAAATCATCCTGGAACAACTTAACAAAAAATAATATACTGTTTTCTTTAGAAAAGAAGATAAAGAAATATGAAAATTTCTACATAATATTAAAAAAAAAATATTCTAAATTACAAACAAAAAAACAAAAAAACAAAATTAATTATTTAAAAAAAATTAATAAGCTTAAAAAAGAACAAAACAAAAAAATACAAGAAAATAATTTCTATCAAAAAAAAATATTTTTATACTTAGAAAAAATAGAAAAATTAAATAAAAAAAAAATATTATTTAAAAATTTTCTTTTATCCTATTATAAAAAAAAAGCTTTTAATTATTGGTTTAATTTATGTAAAAAGATTATATTATTCAATCCAAGAATAAATTTAACAAATGAAGAAAAATTACAAGAAGATAAAAATATAAAAAACAATATTTATAAATATGAAAAAAAAATAAATTGGATATATAATTTATATAATGATATTATTGAAGAAATGCATAATTTTAAAATAAAAAATGTTCAGAATCAAATAAGTAAACAAAAATATGATCTAAAAAAACAAATAACTTTATTAAAAAAAATATCAGATATTCAATTTAAACAAATGAAAGACAAAATGTTTTTAATTCAATTAAACCTAAAAGAAGCCCAAGAAATAAAAAAAAATATTTTTTCATCAGAAATAGAAAAATTTAAAAAAAAGCAAAAAGAAGAAGAAATGAATTTATTCGATATTTTAAAAATAAAAGAAAATATATATAAGAAAACTATTTTTTTAGAATCAGAAAAAAATAAAATAAACAAAAAAACAAAAAAAAAAGAAGAAACAAAAATATTAAAAAATTTCATTCTAACTAAAAATAAAAATAATAAAAAATATAATAAATTATCTAAAAAAATCAAAAAAATTAAAAAAAATGAATTGAAAAAAATAGCTTTTTTATCTAAAAAAAAAAAAATTTATTCTTTTCTTCATAAAATTTTACATTGGTGGAAATATATAAAAGAAAAAAAAGATCTAAAAAAAAATACTAACAAAAATAAAAGAAAAATAAAAGAAAAAATTCAAAAAAATATTTGTTTAAACAAAAAATTTTATAATTTTCTAAAAACAGAATAGAACAATAAAAAAAGGGAAAAATCCAAAAGTGAATATAGGTTTAAAAATCAGAATCTTAAGAATGAATAACAAAATGACACAATCTGAAATAGCTGAAAAATTAAATGTTACAAGTGGATACATTTCTCAAGTAGAGAATAATTTGATAACTCCTTCTTTAAAAATATTATTTTCTATACTGAAAATATTAAAAATATCAGCCTCAGATTTTTTTAAACAAAAAAATAATATAGAAAAAATAAATTATCCAGAAAATTTTTTGCTAATAAATAATAAGGATTTAAAAAACAATATTTATTACCTTTTTCCAAATTTAAATAATGTTAAAATGGAATGCATAATAATAGAAATAGAACCACAAGGTCAAACCACGATTGAGAGTTATTCTGAAGAAGAAGAAATTTATTTCATTTTAGAAGGAGAAATAACATTATTTTTAAATAAAATTCAAAACTTTTTATATAAAGGTTCGATTTTCTATTTATTTACCGAAAATGAATATTATTTATTTAACCATAGTCATCAAAAATCTAAAATATTAAAAATCAAAACTAACTATTTAAAACAAAAAAAATTTTAATTTGATTATATTATTTTTGAATGTAAAAAATAAAAGGAAATACAGTCTATGAGAAAAATGATTATAGCAGCCAATTGGAAAATGAACAAATGTAAAGACGAATCATTAGATTTTATTTTAAAAATAAATAATAAAGTTCCAGATAAAAAAAAAATAGAAACTATTATTTTTCCTCAAGCAACTTTATTAGATGCTTTAATAAAAGTAAAAGGAGAAAATCTTAAAATAGGGGCACAGAATGTTTTTTATATGAATGAAGGAGCTTATACAGGAGAAATTTCACCAAAAAATATTAAAAACTTAGGTATAAAATATGTAATAATAGGGCATAGTGAAAGAAGATTGCATTTTGGAGAAAACGACCATATAATTAATTTAAAGTTATTATCATCATTATCAAATGACATCTATCCTATAGTTTGTATAGGAGAATATATTGAAGAATTAAAAAAAAAGGAAAAAACAAAAATTTTTTTAAATCAACAAATAGAAAATATCCTTCAAAATATAAATCCAATTTATATAAAAAATATTATTTTAGCTTATGAACCAATTTGGGCTATAGGAAAAAAAGATAAAAAAATTGATCCAAAACAAATAAATAAAATAATAAAAAGCATTAGAAACAAAATAAGTTTTTTATTTGATAAAATGATATCAGAAAAAATTAGAATTATTTATGGAGGTTCTGTCTCTATTTTTAACGCTGAATATTTCTTAATACAAAAAGAAATAGATGGTATATTAATAGGAAAAAATTCTTTAGACATTTCAAATTTTTTATCTTTTATGGAAATAGCCAAAAAAATAAAAAAATAAAATAAATAAAAATTAAAATTATTTATTTAAATTAAGGAAATACTTTACAAAATATGTATGAAAAAATCATCGAAAGTCTAAATAAAGAACAAAAAAATATAATAAAAGATACAAAAAATTCAATTTATGTACTGGCTGGAGCAGGAACAGGTAAAACAAAAACTTTAACTTCAAAAATTATTTTTTTACTAAAAAAATTGAAAATAGATCAAAAAAAAATTTTAGCTATAACTTTTACTAATAATGCTGCTCAAGAAATGAAAAAACGTCTAAAAAAAATATTAAATGAAGATTGTTCAGAATTAAATATAGAAACATTTCATTCTTTAAGCAATAAAATTTTAAAAAAAAAAGAAAATGAAAAAAAATTAAAATTTAGTTTTAATATAATAGACGAAAAAGATAGCAAAATAATTATAAAAGAAAAAATAAAAAAATTGAAATTAAAAAACAATATAATAAATTCTATTAACCAAATAAGAAATTTTATTTCTTACTACAAAACACAAATAATAAGGAATGAAATAATAAAAAAAATTAATATAGATAAAAAAGTTAATAATGTTAATAAAAAAATTTTTTTCAATGATGAAAAAGAATTTAAACAAAATTATCAAGAATTAGAAAAAATTTATTTAGAATATAAATATTTTTTAATTAAAAATAATTTAATGGATTTTGATGATTTAATAATAAATAACTATAAACTACTAAAAGATAATAACTTAGTTTTGAAATTTTATCAAAATAAATTTTCACACATACTAGTAGATGAATTTCAAGATATAGATATTATTCAATATCAAATAATAAAAATGATAGGTAAAAATAGTATTTTATTCGTAGTCGGGGATCCTAATCAAAATATATATAATTTTAGAGGTTCAGATATTATTTGTAGTGACTTATTTTTAAAAGATTTTAAAGCTATTATATATCGACTATTTAAAAATTATCGTTCTACGAAAAATATATTATCAAAATCTAATCTTTTAATTGAAAATAATTATGAAAACGAAAAAAAATTCAAAAATAAATTAGAAAGCATTATAGGGCAGGGAGATGAAGTTATCTACAAAAAATTTCCCTATTCTTATTTAGAATCAAAATTTATAATAGAAGAAATTAAAAAATTAATAAATAAAGAAAAATATAATTACGGAGACTTTGCAATTTTATATAGAATAAATGAATTAAGTAAAGATATTGAAAACTCACTTATTACAAATAATATTCCTTATAATATTCAAGGTTATATATCTTTTTATAATAAAAAGGAAATAAAGGTTTTTATAAATTATTTAAACGCATTAATTTATCCAGAAAAAGATTTTTATTTGAAAAAAATTATAAACATTCCGTCGAGAAAAATAGGAAAAAAAACTTTAGAAAAACTAGATCAAATATCTTTAGAAAAAAAAATATCTTTAATAGAAAATATAAAAAATGAAGTGAATAACAAAACTAAAATAGGTAAAAAAATAACCAATTTTCAAAAAATATTTCAAGAAATTTCAGATTCACTAAAAGATAAAAATAAGTGTAATTTATCAAACATTATTTTTGTAATTGATAAGATTATTGGTTATACCGATTCATTAAATAATAATTATCATTCAAAAGATAATGAAAAAATAAAAAATAAAGAATTAAAAAAAAATTTAACAAGATTACAAAATATTTTCCATGAATTTGAATTTCCACAAGAAATAAAAGATAATTTTTCTAATACTTATGATAAAATAAGTTTTATACTAGAACAAATAAGTTTATTTTATGATAGTGATAACCAAAAAAACAAAGATAAAGTCATTCTTTCTTCTATTCATAAATCTAAAGGATTAGAATACAAAATAGTTTTTTTTATAGGACTAGAAGAAAAAGTATTTTTATCAAATAGAGAAAATTTTTTTGAAATTAATATTAATAAAAATAATATAATAGAAAAAATAAAAGAAGAAAGAAGATTGGTTTATGTAGCTATTACAAGAGCAAAAAAAATCTTATATATAACCAGTTCCCAAAACAGATTTTTATTTGGTAAAAAAATTATTTCTAACCCTATTTGTTTTATTAAAGAAATGAGATTAAAAAATTTTGCAGAAAAAACAAAGAAATTAAAAAACAAATTTTATAAAATAGCAGATAATATAATACATAATAAATTCGGAATAGGAAAAATAATTACTATTAAAAAAGATATTATTACTATATCTTTTTCACCACCATACGGTATTAAAGATATTTTAATTAATCATCATTCTTTAAAAAAATATGAAAAATAATAAATTTTTTAATTATTTTTTTAGTTTATTGATTTCTTTCATTTTTTTAATTTCTGACTTTATTCTTTCTACATCCCTATTTTTATAAATAGTTTCGCCATAAAAAAGTAATTCAGATTTTTTATTCTGTAATTTAACATTTAAAGAATTTATTGTTTTATTTAATAAAGTTGTTGTTGTATTATTAATTTCATTTGATTTTTTTTTCTTCTATAAATAATATTTTTTCTTCAGAAGATTTTTCTTGATTTTGAACATTTTTTGTATTTGATAAAAGATATATATCTTTTTTTAAATTTTCTGATAAATAATTATTTTTATGATGATGATATAATCATTAAAATAAAACTTTTTAACAATGAAAAATATTAAAATTAAAAAAATATCAATAAAATAATTAAATATTTTTTATTATTGTTTTTTTTCTTAAAATACATATTTTTAAAAAACTTTCTATAAAAAATAATATAATTCTTTAGTTTTTATAAAAAAAAATAATATAATGATTATATATTATTAGAGTTGTTTGTTTTTTATTAAACAAAAACTAAAAATAAAATAATAAAATTATAAATTAAAAATCTTTTTAAAATATTAAAAATTGATAATAACGATACAATAAAGAAAAATAGATTAAGAAAATTATAAAAATTTTATAAAAATGAGTAAAAAAATGAAAATTATAAAATAATCTAGTAGAATTATAAGATGTAATTTTTAAATTAAATATATTATATAATTATATTTAAAAAAAAATCATTCACAAGATATTATATAAATTTTAAATAAATATGTACACATTTTTAAAAAATTTTTAAACTAAAAAAATATAAATAAAACTAAAAAATATGAATAAAAAAATGAAGAATAAAATTATGTGAATAAATAAAATTATATTTCATGAAAAAAGTTATCTTTATTAAATGTAATTTTATTTATTGAAAAATAGGAAAATAACTTTAATGAAAACAATAATAATAGTATTTATTATTTTGTTTTGTTTCGGTAATATATGTTCTTTTTTATTAACATTTTTCTATTTTAAAATAAAAAAAGAAGAATTAAAAAAAAAAATTAAAAAAATAGAAAATCAAATTAAAGAAAAAATTCTAAAATCTGAATTAATATCTGAACAAATTATCTCAGAAACCAATAAAAAAAATAATTTATTAAAAAAAGAAATAGAGATTGACTTAAATCAAAGAAGAAAAATAATTATTAATTTGGAAGAAAAAATAATTCATAAAGAAGAATTATTAGTTTCTAGAACAGAATATTTAAACAAAAAAGAAGAATCATTGTATAAAAAAGAGCAAGAAATTCTCGATAAAAAAATAGAAATTGAGAAAATAAAAAACAAAACAAAAGAAATTTTAGATCAACAACAAAAAAAAATAGAAGAAATAGCTCTATTAAGTCAAAAAGAAGCAGAAATAATTTTATTAAATAATGCTAAATCAAATATAATAGAGGAAATAATTAATTTTACTAAAGAAAAAGAAGAAGAATTTAAATTACAAGTTCAAAAAAAAGCTAAAAATTTACTTATTTATACAATGCAAAGTTTATCTAAAAGTAATATAATATCAGAACACAACACAAGTATTGTTTTTTTATCAGATGATGATATAAAAGGAAAAATAATAGGTAAAGAAGGAAGAAATATAAGAAATTTTGAACTCATAACAGGAGTAGATTTGATTATAGAAGATGTTCCAAATACAGTAATTTTAAGCTCTTTCGACCCTATAAGAAGGGAAATTGCTAAAAAAACCTTAGAATACTTAATACATGATGGAAGAATAACTCCTGCTAGTATTGAAAAAACATTTAAAAAAATGATATCTGAAATGGATAATTTTATTCAAGAAATAGGAGAAATAGCTATATACGAAACTAAAATAGGTGTAATTGATAAAGAAATAAATTTATTAGGTAAGCTGAGTTTTAGAATGAGTTAATGGTCAAAAAATGTTTTAAATCATTCTTAGGAAGTAGCTTTTTTAGCAGGTAAATTAGCAGCAGAAATCGGAGAAGATGAGATAATGGCAAGAAGAGCTGGATTACTTCATGATATTGGAAAAGCATTAAATTGTAAAACAGAAGGTAATCATGTTAAGATAGGTATTGAATTGGCTATAAAATATAATGAATCTAAAGAAGTTATTGATTCTATAGCTTCCCATCACGAAGATCAAGAACCAAACACTATAACAGCAATTTTAGTATCAATAGCAGATACAGTTAGTTCATCTAGACCCGGAGCACGTAAAGAATCATTAGAAAACTACTTCCAAAGAATTAATCAGTTGGAAAAAATAGCTGACAAAATAGAAGGTGTAGAAAAATCTTATGCTATTCGTTCAGGCAGGGAAATTAGAGTAATAGTTAAATCACAAGAAACAGATGATACAAAAACTTTAATGATAGCACAAAAAATAAAAAAAGAAATTAAAAAAAATAAAAAAATACATAATAATAGAACTATAAAGATAACAGTTATAAGAGAATTTAGAATAGAAGAAAAAATAGAAGGAACAGAAGAATAAAAAATAAATTGATAAGTAAATTTTTTTTTTAATAAACAAAATATTAATTAACATTTCCAATTACTATAATGGATAAAAGGGAGTAATTGAATGAATATTCTTTTTATAGGTGATATTTGTGGTATTGCAGGTGTAGATTATTTAATAGAAAAAATTAATTTTCTTAAAAAAACATACAAAACTGATATTATTATAGTGAATGCTGAAAATGCTTCTAATGGGAAAGGACTTGACTATAAAAATTATCAAAATTTAATTCTTGCAGGGGTAGATATAATTACAATGGGTAATCATACCTGGAGTAACAAAGAATTATCAAAATTTATAGATCAAACTAATATTATAAGACCTTTTAATTTCGAAAAAAATTACCCTGGAAAAGGGTATCAAATAATTAAAAAAAGAAAAAAAAAAATTTTAATAATGAATATTCTCGGAAGAATTTTTATGGAAAATCATAATTTATTATGTCCATTTAAGGAAGTAGAAAAAATTTTAAAAATTTGTAAAAATAAATATGATTATTCATTACTAGATTTCCATGCACAAGCTACTAGTGAAAAAATGGCCTTAGCTTATCATTTTGATGGTAAAATAGATGCGATTTTAGGAACACATACTCATATTCAAACAAATGACGAAAGAGTTTTACCTAAAAATACTTTATACATTTCAGATGTAGGAATGACTGGTTCTTCAGAAGGGATAATTGGTTCAGACAAAAGTATAATTATAAATAATTTTTTAAATAATAAAAAAAAAATTAAACAAAAAATTGCTGAAGGTAAAAGACAATTAAACGGAGTTTTTTTAAATTTAGGAAAAATAAAACAAATAATAAAAATTAAATTTAACGAGTGAAAATGAAAAAAGTTATTGTTATCACTGGACCTACATGTTCTGGAAAAACAAATATTTCGATTGAATTAGCAAAATTTTTTAAAGGTGAAATAATAAATGCTGATTCTGTCCAATTTTTTAAAGAATTTAACATAGGCTCTGCTAAAATTAAAGAATCAGAAAAAAAAAATATTAAACATCATCTCTTAGATATGATTCATCCAGAAAAAAAATATAGTATTTATGATTTTCAAAAAAATGTAAGAGATATAATACCTAAAATAAATTTTCCTTTTTTAGTAGGTGGAAGTGGTTTATATATTAAGTCCGCTCTTTATAACTATGAATTAGAAATAGAAAAAAATAATAGTGAAGAAAAAATATTAACAAAAAATAAATTAAATATTGAAGAAATGTTAAAAATAATTAAAAAAAAAGATCCTAATTTAATTTTAGACGAAAAAAATCCTCATAGAATAAAAAGTGCTTTTAAACAAACATTTCAAAAAAAACTAAGATCACAAAAAAAGGATAAAAACACACCCCTTTTTGAAATATTAACTATTTATCTTAATATACCAATGAAAATATTAAAAAAAAGAATTGAGGAAAGATTAGAACAAATGTTAAAATCTGGATTTATTTTAGAAGTAAAAAAATTAATAACAAAATTTCCAAAAGCAAATTTTAATATTATCGGTTATAGAGAAATAAAAATGTTTTTAGAAAAAAAAATAAATTTAAATGAAACAAAAAAAACAATTATTCAAAAAACAATAAAATATGCCAAAAGACAAAAAACATGGTTTATAAATCAATTTAATTCTTTAGAGATATTAGATGCTACTACATACGAGAATTTAAAAGAAAAAAGTATCAAAATAATTACTAATTTTTTAAAAAAGGAATAAATAACTAAAATGATTAATACAAATGATTTTAAAACAGGGCAAACTATTAAATTAAAAAACAAAATTTATCAAATTATAGAATTTTTACATGTTAAACCTGGAAAAGGATCTGCTTTTGTAAGAAGCAAATTAAAAAATATTAAAACAGGAGACATTATTGAACATATTTTTAACGCTGATACCAAAGTAGAAGCAGGTTTAATTAATAAAATAAAGTTAAAACTATCTTATGTATCAGACAATACATATTTTTTTATAAATATGTTAAATTATGAACAAATAGAAATATCCAAAGAAAAAATAGAAAATATTTTAAATTACTTAACAGAAGATATTGATGTTGAAGCTATATTGAACGAAAATCAAGAAATTTTATCTATTACTGTACCTGATAAAATATCTTTAAAAATAATAAAAACAGATATTTCAATACAAAATAATAATTTAAAAAAAAATAACAATTTTAAAAAAGCTACTTTGGAAACAGGATTAATTATTAAAGTACCTATTTTTATTTCAGAAGGTGAAAAAGTAGTAATTAATACGAATACAAATACATACTTATATAGAGATACAACAAATAAATAAAAAAAATAAAACAAAAATTACACTTATTTTTAATTAAGAGAAAAAAAGAAAAATTTATGAAAAATAATTTTAAGGTTTCTATAGTTGGAAAACCTAATGTCGGAAAATCAAGTTTATTTAACAGAATTATAGAAAAAAGATTATCTGTAGTTTGTGAAAAATCAGGCACAACAAAAGATAGAATTTACTCAAATGCATTATGGTTAAACCAAAAATTTACTTTAATAGATACTGGAGGTATAACATTTGAAAATATTTCTTTAAAACAACAAATTAAAGAACAAACTGAATTTGCAATTCAAGAATCTAATTTAATTATTTTTGTAATAGATGGAAAAAATATTTTAAACAAAGAAGATATTGAAATATCAAAAATATTGCACAAAAGCAAAAAACCAATAATTGCTGTTGTGAATAAAATAGATAATAAAACATTATTAGAAAATATTTATAATTTTTATTCTTTAGGTTTTGAAAACTTAATAGGTATTAGTGTTAAACATGGTATTGGTATAGGAGAACTTTTAGATAAAATAATTTCTTTTAGCAAGATATTTAAATCAGAAATAGAAATTAATAATAATTCAGAAGATATAAAATTTTGTTTGATAGGTAAACCAAATGTAGGAAAATCAACATTCAAAAATGCTTTTTTATCACAAAAAAGAATGATTGTTGAAAATATCCCAGGCACAACCACAGATACAGTAAGTACTTTTTTTCAAAGAAATAATAAAAAATATTATATAATAGATACTCCTGGTTTAAAAAAAAGAGGAAAAATAAAAGAAAAACAAGAAAAATACAGCTTTTTAAGAACTATGGAATGTATAGAAAAAAGCGATATTGTATGTTTAATATTAGATATTAGCCAAGAAATAACAGATCAAGACAAAAATATTTCATCTTTAATATTAAATTATAATAAAGCTTGTTTAATTATTTGTAACAAATGTGATTTGATAGAAAATCAAAATAAAAATATTAAATATTTTGAAAAAAAAATAAGAAAAGAATTTTCTTTTTTTAATCATATTCCGATTATTTTTGTTTCTTCTATAAATAAAAAAAAAATCCATTTATTTTTACCTAAAATAAACAAAATATATGAAAATTACTCACGTTTTTTTCCTAATCATATACTAAATGATATATTACATGATTCAACACAAACAACACCAACACCTTTTTATAAACAAAGGCAAGCTAAATTATTTTTCTTGAAACAAACTAGTAACAAACCTCCTGAATTTTTATGTCTTGTAAATGATCCACAATTAATTCATTTTTCCTATGAAAGATTTTTAAAAAATCAACTTAGGAAAAAACTAGAATTAGAAGGAATTAATTTTAAGATAATATTCAATAAAAAAAGGATAAATAAATTATTATGAAAAAAATAACTATTATTGGAGGAGGAGCCTGGGGTTCTACTTTAGGACAAGTATTAACAGATAACAAAAATGAAGTATTAATTTATGAAATAAATGAAAAATATATTGAAAAAATTAATCAACAAAAACATCCTATTTTCAAAAATTTATATCTATATAAAATAAAAGCTACAAATAATTTAAAAAAAGCAGTAAATTTTTCAGATATTTTAATTATTTGCATACCTTCTCAAAAAATAAGAAATTTACTAAACAAAATAAATAAAATAATAGAAAAACCAAAAAATTTTATAAATTTATCTAAGGGAATGGAAAATAATAGTAATAAAATAATATATAAGATATTAAAAGAAGAAATAGAACAGAAAAAAATAAAAAATTATGCTTCTATTTTAGGACCTTCGCATGCAGAAGAAGTAATTTATAGAAAAAAAACATTTTTAGTTATTTCTTCTAATAACGAAAAATTCGCCAAAGAAACTAGTATTTTATTTCAAAATAAATATTTTAAACTAGTATTTTCAAAAGATATAATAGGTTGTGAAATTTGCAGTGCTTTTAAAAATGCTTTGGCTTTTATTAGTGGTATTTTAGAAAATGAATTATTTGATAAAAATGCAAAAGCAGCTTTTATATCTTTCGGAATTCAAGAAATGAAAAATGTTCTAACTTTTTTTAAGGCTGATCCTGAAACAGCCACAGGTTTAGCGGGATTAGGAGATTTGATAGTAACTGCATTTAACATAAATTCTCGTAACTATAAAGCAGGGTATAGTTTTCGTTTAGGAAAAAAATTGGATGAAATTTATAAAAGTTCTAATCAAGTAATAGAAGGTATAAATAACTTAAAAGTTTTTTATGAATTATCTAAGAAAAATAATATTTATTTGCCTATAATTAATAATAGTTTTAAAGTAGTTTATGATAATAAACCAATTACAAAAATTATAAAAATAATAGATGAAATAATCTGACTTATTAAATAAATAAATTTTATTTCATGAAAATATAAATAAAAAAGTTTTTTTTGTTGTTAAAATCATTTTTTATGTTAGAATCTTACTAGATTTGCTAGATTTTAAATAAGAAAAAAAGGAGTTAAAAATTATAAAAAATGACAAAATTAAAACTTATCAATGCAATAACAGAAAAAACAAAAATGACTAAAAAAGAAGCAAATGATTTTTTCAATTGTTTCAATCAAATAATAATAGATGCTTTACAAAAAAATGAAAAAGTTCCAGTGCCAGGTTTGGGAATTATCCAATTAAGAGACAGACAGGAAAAAAATTGTAAATTACCAAAAAAAACAGAAATTCTTTATGTTCCAGCTCACGTAGTACCTGTTTTAAAAATGAGTAAAAAAATGAAAACAACTTTCAGATTTTTCGCTAAAAATAATAAACAAAAATAAAAGATTAATTTATAATTTATTAGGAAATATCAATAATATAATTTTGTTTTTTAATATTTTAAAAATTATTTTAAAATTTTGTGATTAAAAGAAAGAAATATATATATATGGCTTGGAACAATAGTACTTATCTTATCGGAGAAAGAGTAAAAATAGAAAACGAAAAAGAAATAGGAGTTGTTACTCGAATTGATTTTGAAAATGGTTTAATATATGTTTTATTTAAAAGATTAAGAGAAGAAATTTATAAATATCCTCAAGTAATAGAAAATAATATACTTAAACCTTTAGTATCGAAAAAATAATTTTTTTTGCTTTAGCAATCAAAAAATATTTCATTTATAAGAAAACAAAAGTAGCCATATTATTATACATATTTTGCTATTTTTGTTTTTTTGATAACTCCTTATATGAATACATTATTAAAAAGAGAGAATAAAATGAGCAATTTAGTTAAATTAATATGTACAGAATGCGGAAGAGAAAATTATCATACTCAAAAAAATAAAAAAAAGAATCCTAAAATTTTAGAATTTAAAAAATATTGTCGTTTTTTAAAAAAACACACTATACATAAAGAAAAAAAATAAAAAAATAATTTATTAAATTGTGGCCCTGTAGCCAAGTGGTTTAAGGCATAGCTCTGCAAAAGCTTGATCAGCGGTTCAAATCCGTTCAGGGCCTCCAAATAAAGTTATTTTTTTTATAATTAGATTAATTTATAAGAATATAATTTATAAAATTAATATTGAAAATTATTAATAATTTACTTATTTCTTTGCCGTAAATAAATGTTATTATAATAATATTTTAATTTTATAAAAAAATATAATAGGAGAATATAATAATATTAAAATTATATGATCAAAATTAAAAATAGATTTCTTATATTTTTAATATTATTAATTATTTTAGCGATATTATTTTCCAATATAATAATAAAATCAATAAGATCACAATTAATGAAAAAAAAACTTTTATTAGGAGATAATAAAACAAACATTAATTCAGAAAAAATAATTAAATATAACATTCCAGATCCTAAAGTTATTAAAATTGATAAATGGATAGAAGAATATACAAACTTAGAAAAAGATAAAACATGTGAAAAACAAGAAGAAGTAAAAAATAATTCATTCAATGAACAAAAAAGAGAAAAAATTATTGTTATTCACAAAAAATGGATATTTTATGGATTAAATGGTTTGTATTTTTTTGATAAAGTAATAAATATTAATAAAAATAAAATAGAAAAATTAAAAAAAGACTTCGATTATGAAGAAAAAAATAAAAATTTTGATAAAATGAAAAAAATCCAAAATGAAATACAAATTATAGGTTTAAAAACTTATGGTGAATATTTTTATATTTTAATGTCTAAAAAAAATTGTCAAAAATATTTATCAAACAAAGATGAAATTTTAGGTTTCTTGCCACAATATGATAGCTATATGTTCAAAAGAGAAACTCAAAAAACACCAAAAAATTTGGATAATTATATTTATAATGCTTTTGATTTTTGGAAAAATTGGGATGAAAAAAATATTGTTTTTAATAAATCGAAAGATTCAATACTTTATAATTTTATAAAAATTTATAAATCTAAAGAAGATCAAAAAAATGTTCTTATAATAGAATACGAAGGGCCAAAAGAAATAATAAAAGAAGAAGATATAGATTATTATATAGGCAAATTAAATATCGATTTAAATAATGATTATAATATTTATAAAAAAAATTATAACATACACTTTAATCCTTTTTCTAATACTTTAAGTATATTTGAAAATGAATTTAATAAACAATTATCATTTGAATAATTAAAAATTTTGTTTAATTATAAAATAAAAAAAAACTAAAATCTCAAAAATTTTAGTTTTTTTCTTTTATAATTAAAATTAGTTTTTTAAAATCTTTTAAAATTCATTATCGGCAAAGTTGTTCTTCTTGAAAATTGTCTTATCGGTAAATTTTTTCTAACTGGTTTTATTACTCTTAATGGTGTTTTTTTTGTTGTTGGTAATGTTTTTTGTCTAACAATATAAGTACCTTGTTGTTTTTTATTTAATGGCTGATTATTTGTATTTAAATTTGGTAATATTTTTTTTATAAATTTTTTTTTATCTTTAAATTGACCATTTTTAGGACTATTATTAAAATAAGAATTTAGTTCTTGATGTTGTTCATCCAATATTTGGTTATTTATATTTAAATTTGAATTCTGTCTTTCTTCTTCTTTGATTTTTTTATTTTCATAAACTTTAAAAACAGACTTAACTGCTTTTTTACCTAAACGACCTGTTTGTTTTAATAAATAATCTCCTTCTTCTGAAACAATAAAATCACTCATCTTTCCTAATAAATTTTTTTTTTGTTCAGGTATTTGTTGTTCAAATATTTGTTTTTCAGGTATTTTTTGTTCAGGTATTTG
>NZ_VWXM01000007.1 GCF_009268105.1 Candidatus Phytoplasma sacchari | reverse complement strand
TTTGATATGATTAATAATAAATTAAATTTTTAGATTATCTAAATTAAAAGTTTGAATATATATAATATTAATGTAATATCTAATTAATCTTTTAACTCCTGAAAAATTAATTTTCATTATTTTTTTTAACTATCAAAGTTTTTTTTAAAACTATATAGTTGTTTTTGTTAAAATAAAAAAACAAAAATAATTTTTTCTACTTTTTATTAATAAATATTTAATTTTATTTTTATAATTTTTGAGAAAAATTTTATTTTAATCCAGATAAGAAACAAAAATATTTTTTTATAATTAAAAGATTTATTTTTTTAATTTTTTTGATTTATAGCTAATATCATTTTTTTTATTTTGTTTTTATTATAATTCACGATATCAAAAATAATTAAATAATTAAATTTTTTTTATATTTTGTAGAAATTATTATTATTTGGTATTTTAAGTATTTATTTTTTTAGATAAAAATAATAAAAAAATACATAAAAAAGTCTCTTTCGACTTATTAGTAAATTAAACAAAGCATGATAATTGATAATAATAACTAATAAGCAATAAGAAACAAAATAATTATATAATATTAAAAAAAATAAAAATAAATGAAAATAAGATTATATAAATTTTTTTTTAAAAAATTCATCATTAGATTTTAAATTTTTTTTTATATCTTCTTTTAATTTTTTTAATTCTAATTCAATATTGTTTAATCGTTTTTGTAAAAAATGTTTTTTTTCTATTAAATGAAATATTTTTACTTCATTTGAATTTTTAAATTTGAAACATTTTCCTGAATTAGTCAATATTTTTTGTTTTTTTGTTTTTAAATTATTGATATTGACTCTTAATTCTAAAAGTTCTTGTTCAATTATTTTTTTTTCTTTTAATAAAAAATCTATTTTATTTTTGAAAGGTTTAATTTCATTATATTGCTCTGGAGAAATACTGGTTTTTTCAACAGAATAAGTTTTACCACCATAAATTAAATTAAATTCAAAATAATGAAATAGTATAAAAAATAAAAATATTATAAATAAAAAAATTGAATTAAATTTTATATTCTTTAAATTGGAATTCATAATTTTTAAAAAAACTTTCTAATAAGATTAAAAATAAATTATAAATATTTTTTATTATCCGAAAAAATAAATTTTTCAAAAAAATTTCTTTTAAAAAATAAAAATTTTTATTTTTTTTGAGAAGTAAAATAATAAAAAAATAATATATTTTTGTTATTTTATTAAAATATTTTAATAAAATATACTATATTTTAACTATTTTTTTATTTTTATTTTATTAATAAATCAATATAAAAAACTTTTAAAAGTATAAAGTAAAAAAAAAAAAAAAAAACATTTTTTCCTAAATAAGACTTTTTTATATCCAAATAAGTAAAAATAATGAAAGAATTCTCATTTAACAAAAAAAATTTTTGACTTATTTTTTTAAAAAAAATTATCTTGTTTTTATATTAAATTTAAATATATTATTTTAATTATCATAAAAAATGATGATAAAAATATTAAAAAGATGAAAAGCTTATTTTATGTTTTTGTTATAAAAAACTATGTTACAATCATTTTGTATCAAACCACACACTCAAGCTACTTAAAAATTATATTAAAAAAATTATATCTAAAAAACCTATTTTATATGTTAGAGTGATTCGTATAAATTAGGTTATTTTTTTAAAGTTTATATATAATAAATAAAAAAATAATATAATTAATGCTATTATTTATTCAATTTTCACTTTCATAAGGCAAATAAAAAAATGAAAAAAAGAAAAAAAGTTCAAGTGATATTAAACATTTAGGAAGATTAAAAATGATTCATTTTCTTTAATCAAATCTTAAATTTATCAATTCTATTTTCTCAATAACTATTTTGATTATTATAGTATTTTTAATATTAAAAAAGTAATTGATATTTTTTTCTAATGGTTTAGAATCTAAAAATAATGATTTAAGAAGAGATATGTTTATTTATTAATTTTGAATTAAGTTTTTGTTTTAGTTTATTTAGATAATTCCATTATTTTTTTACATAAAAAAATAGAAATTATTCACAATTTTATTTTATCTTATATTAATTCTGATTTTTTATATAAAAAAAATAGAAAAATTTGAGATGATTTTCAACTTAGTTCTCTTTTTTTTCGAAAATATTAACTCGAGAGTACTTTTATTTAATAATAGAGGAAATTTTGTTTTAAAAACTGCTAAATTACGAACAATATTTAGACATTTTTAATAGAAAATTGAATATTTTTATTTGTAACCATTTTAATTTTTATTAAAATTTATTGGAAAAATATCTTGATTATACAGAATATTTAGATGTATAAAATGTGGAGAAATGGATATTTTTTAAAAATTAAAACATTTTTTTATTTGCTTCTTCTTCTGATTCTGCTAAAAGCAATAACATAAAAAAAATAGATCTTATTTTTTAATAATGAAAGCGGAAAACTAGAATCTAAAATTATTTTTCAAGAAAAATATTATATATCAAGAAAAGATAGAAATGATTATTATAAAAAATATCATCAAATTAATAGTGAAGAAAGAAAATTAAAATATAGAATGAAAGTGCAAAAATCTATTTTTAAAGAAGAAGAATGTATTTCTGAAAAAGAACAAATTTATCATGATGCTCAAACTTTACCATTATTAAAATAATTAACTTTTATTTATCTTTTTTTAAAATTTAATTTTTATAATATATGAAGAAAGAAAGATTATTTTTTTATTATTTAATGATTTAAAGTTATTTTTAAGATATTTTTAAATTTTAGATTTAATATATTTAATAGATTTGTTTATTTTATATTTATACAAAAATATTTAAAAAAAGAGTTCAATTCTTTTTTTAATAAAATTAAAGTGTTTTTATAATTTATATAATAAAAAAAATCGATGACACTACTTTTTTCTTCATTTTTTTATAAATTTAAATATAAATATTGTTATTTATATTTAAAATAGTCAATATAAAAATTTAATTATCTTGGCCAATAAAAACATAATAATTTAAAATAATAAATAAAAAAATATTGATTAAATAAATAGCGGCATATTTAATTAATTTATTTTTTTAAAGTTTTTAATAAGTTTTAAAAACTTTATTTTTAATATAAATTAAATATTTTTATAGAAAATACCTAAAAGAACATAAAATAAAATTTTTGTAGTTATAAATATTAATTAAATAGTTTTTTCATTCATTAATATTTTGGAAATAAATGAAAATTACTCTATAAATTCTTTACTTTATTAAAAAAATTGAGTAAGCAATAATTAAAATAATTACTAGAGAGTAAAATATAGAAAATGTTATATTTAAATTTTTCAAAAAAATTTTATTAATTATTTTTTTATTTTTTTTAATAAAAATTTATTTTAATTTCTTCAATATTTACTTTTTTTCTACCTCTTTTTTTATGTTTTAATATAATAATTATTAATAAATAAAAATATTTAAAAAGTAAATTAAATAATTTTTTATAATAATTTTTAATTGTATATTTTATTTTTTTAATTTTTTAAAAAATTAAAAATAAAAAGAGTTTATAAAAAATTAATTTTATTACTAGAAAAAAACAATTTTTTTTTAATTATTATTATTTGGTTTTTTCAAGTTTTAATAAGTTTAAAAAAAGTAGATTCTTTTATATATGTTGTATTAAATCAAAAATAATGGAAAAAAGAATTTAAAATAATATAAAAAAGATTTAATTAGGAAAAAATTTCTAAAAATAAAATCATGTAAAATTATGAAAATTACTTATTTGGAATTATGTCTATATATAATACTTTTTAAACTTCAATGATATAAAATACAACAATGTTTTATTTTTTTATTAAAATGTTTTTTTTTACAAATTTTTTTTAATTTTTTTAAATTATTTTTTTTTATTTTTTAACAATTTAATATGATCTTAAATATTAATAATTTCTTATTAACAATTTATATAATTTTTTTATTATTTATTTTATTTTTAAACATTTTGTGAAAAAATGTTCTTTTTATCATTAAAATATTAATTAATTTTAAAAGCATTAAAAATTAATTTTTGAATTTGTAATTTTTTTAAAAAAATAATTCAAAATTTTATTTTTATAATTCATTAATAAATTTATTTTGAAATTGAATATCATATTTTTCTTCATTTAATTTGTAAATATACTTTTCTATAATATTTTTTGCCTTTATGGATTCTATTTGAAATTTAATTGAAATTTTAAAACTAAATTCTTGTCCATCTATAATATGGTTTGTTACAACTATTTTTTTTGTTATTTCATAAACAAATTCTTTTGATTCATAATGATCTATTATTTTTTTTATTTGGAAATTTTCTTCCTTAATTTTTGCAGAATTAATTTGAGAAAAATTTGGAATTGTTTCATTCATAATTTCATTTATTTTTTTATAAATTTCTATTTTTTTTTCTTCTAAATTTGTAATATTTTTATATTCAAATTCGTATTTTTTTTCTTTTTGTATTGATACAGAAAAAAGATAAATTCTTTTCACTCCATAATTTCTTTTATTCAAAAGATAATCTAAATCATTTTTTTTTTCATTAATTAATCTATTTCCGCCATCAAAAAATATATATTCTATTTTTTTATTATTAAAAAGACAATTTGATTCTGGTAATTTAGAATCTATATTGCCTCCTTCTATAGCATTATATGAATTTCTTTTTATTAATATTCTATCTTTAGTTATTCCTTGGTTAAATAGATAATTTTGTACAATTTGATTTAATATTGATTCTTTTATTTTATTTTCATCATTTATTATAATTGATACATGAAAAATATCTGCAATTTGAAAATCTTTTTCTGGTAAAAAATCATGATTTTTTTTATTTATACAATTTATATCCCAAAATAAATAAGCTTTTTTAATATATCTTTCAAAATTATTTAATATTTCTTCTAAGGAATATTGATAATGTTTGAATGAAGTCATTACAAAATCATAACCAAAAGTTGTATCGAAATAAACTCCAAGAAGTCCATTTTCAGGATTTTTTAATTTTATATTTAAACTAAATTTATGAAATTCATTATAAGAAGGAATATTATCTTCTGTTATTTTAAAATGTAAAGAATTAATTTTTTTTTTTAAAATATTTTTTATTTCTTCTTTATTTTCTACATATAAATTACATATTTTATCTGAATTATAAAATTTTTCTTTTGAATTTGCTTCTGTTTTATATGAAAATATTTTTATTTCTTTATTTTTATAAAATAAAAAATATATAAAAATTAAAGTAAATAGAATTTTTAAACAATATATAAAATTTAATAAATTTTTTTTTTTAAATTTCATAATATAATTTTTTCTCCATTTTTTATAAAAAAAATTTTTTTAAAAAAAAATATTAAAAAATATTTAAAATTTAATTATTTTTTGAAAAAAAATACTTATTTTAATAATTACTGTTTAAGATGATTCTATCATTTATTTAAATATTAGTAAATTAATTTAATATTTTTTTCAAAAATAAATAAAAATTTTTTGAATATTAATGAAAAATAACTTAATTTTTAAAAAAATGTTTAATTTATTTTTTTTATAAAAAATATTTTTGTTTTTTTTATTTATATTTTTTAATAAAAAAAGTATCTATTATTCTAATTTATTATTTTAATAGATACTTTTACTTTAAAAAATCAAATTATATAAATTAATTATTAATTAATTATTGAATTAATTGTTTTTAAAATAGAACAAAAATATTAATTATTTTTTATAATTAAAAAAATTTTTTATATTTAAAAATATTAAGAAAAATATTAAAGAAGATAAAAAAGGGTGTTTTTTTATATAAAAATCAATACCATTATTATTTTTTTCATTTTGGTTTAAATAATTTTGATCTAAAAAGAAATAAATTTTTTTCTTTATTTTTTCATCTGTAATTTGATCATTTTGTAATTCATTTTTTACAAAGATGAATGATTTTTTTCTTAAAAATTCTATTTTATTTTCTTGTAATGATCTATAATCCATATTTTTATCTAAAAAATATTCATAAAAATTTTCTGAAATTTTTCTTTCTAAAATATTATTAAAATTGTCTTCATAATTAACAATATGTTTTCGAATATTAATTATTATTTCATCTAATTTATTTTCTTCGTAAATTAATTCTTTTTTAGCTTTATTTTTTATTTCTGAAATTAATTTCTCTTTTTCTGATAGTGGTAAATTAATTTTTGTGTTTTTTGGGAAAATATTAGACCAATTATTATCAAAAACATATTCTGATAAATTATTTATTTCTTCTGTTATTTTATTTTCTATTGTTTCTATTTTTAAATTTATACCTTTATTTTGATTTAAATTATTGCTAAATTCATCATATACTTTATTTTTTATTTCATCAATTTTTTCTATTGATATAAAATTTGAATTAAAATTTATTGTTGATAAAAACTTTTCTAATGTTTTTATAATTTTTTCTTGATTTTTTAGATTATTTTCTTTTTCGATTTCTAAAATAATTTCATTTTGCATTTTTTCATCAAAATTAATAATAATTTGATTATTAACAAAATCATCAACTTTTGATTTTATTTTTTGATAATATTTAAAATTATTTTGATAATCATATGGATTATTTTTATTTCCTTTTTCTATTATTTTATTTTCAGATAATAAAAAAGATTGATGTATTTTTGTTACAATATTTTCTTTAATATTATTTAAGTAATCAATTATTATTCTTCTTAAATCTTCTTCTTGATTTGCTTCTTGTGCACAAGCAAATAATAATTTATTTTTAAAAGCTAGATCGTTTTTTAAAAAAGGATATTTTTTAGAAAATTCTTTTTGTAATTTTAAAAATATATTTATATTTTCTTCTTTCTTTTTTAAGTCCCATATAAAATAAATTTTTTGGGCTCCATATTCTATAGCCAGAGTTAATACTTCTTCTAACGAAATAACTTTTTCTTGTATATTAAATTTTTTTGTATTGTCTTTAAATTCAAAATAAAAACCTAATAAATTTTCAGGAAATGGATATTCATCATTATAAAATTTTTTTATTAATTTTTTGTCTTCTTGACCGTCTTTAATTTCTATTAGTTTAATGTTTTCCGTATCGATATTATAAAATAATTTTTTGTTGTGATCAATATTATTGTTTTTTAATAAGTTAAAATATCTTCTTTCAAAATTGTTCTCATTATTAAAATTATTATCTTGAAATAAATGTTTAATAGGGATTGATTTAAATTCATTAATAGCAAATAATTCTTCGTTTTTATGTTTATTATGTTTATGTTGATTCCAATCTATTTTCTGTTCTTTATCAGATAAATTATCTAAAACAATTTGAAAATCTTCTGGTAAAATTGTTATATGATAATCATTTGGATTATAAAGAGTTAAACCAGTTGCTTGATCTGATATTTCTATTAATTTTCTGGGTGTTCTTAATTGATAGTTTAAAGGAACATTTAATATTTGTTCAATTAATTTATCAAAATATTTATAACTTCTTATATCTATTGGTCTTGATTTATTTATTTGTTGTAAAAAAAGTTTTATATCTTTTTTTTCCCAAAAATCAACTTTAATTAATTTGCTAAATCTACTAAGAATAGCATTGTCTATTTCATCTTTATAATTAGTTGTTGCTATGACGAAAACAGGTTTTTCCTTTACTGTATGAATTCCGTCAAAATTTGATAAAAAAGCAGTCACCATGTTACCATGATCTGAGTTTAAACCATAAGAAATTCTGCTTTTAAATAAACTTTCACATTCATCTATTAAAATTATGCTAGGTGCTAATCTCCTTGCTTCTTCGAAAAGATTTCCTATTAATCTAGGAGCTTCTCCAACATATGTTTTTGAAAATTCAGCAGATGTTACTTTAAAACAAGGTAATTTGGATTCTTTCATAAAAGCTTCTGCTAAAAAAGTTTTACCTGTTCCAGGCGGCCCATATAATAAAACACCTTTAGGTATTTTACTTATTCCTTTTTCCTTAAACATTTTTTGATTTGTCAAATGTTGTAATGTTTTTTTTAATTCTTCAACAACTTTTTCTGATCCTATAACTTTATCAAAACCTGAAAATTCTTCTGTATTTGTGATACGAAATTTTTGAACTTCATTTTGTGGATCTAAAATTTCTTTTTTAATTTTTGCTTGTTGTTCTTCTGTTTCTAATTTGTGTTTATCTCTTAAGAATTTTAATAATTCTCTAGATAATTCCAAATTTAATTTTAATAAGGATCCTTGTTCTTGATTTTCTTTTTGAGTTTCTTCATATTTATTTGTCATAACTTCTAATTCACGTTTAGTTCTTCTTATTTCTGTTTGAAAATATTCTTTTTCTTGATCGCTTAATAAATGAAGATTTTCAAGTTCTTTTAATGATTGGTCAAGTTTTTTAATAAGTTGATTTCTTTCTTCATATAAATCATTAAATTTTGTATGTAATTTTTCCAATAAAATTTCTCTTTTTTGGATTTCTTCTTTTGCATTTTTTATTTGTTCTCTTAACCCTGTTTTTTCTTCTTCTGATATTTTTTTTTCATTTTCAAATAATGTTTCTTGGATAATTAAATCATTTTTAATATTTTTTAATTCATTGCTTATTTTTTGAAAATTTTGAAATTCAATATTTAATTTTTTTGTTATTTTATTTATTGTTAGTTGCTCTTCTTTTATTATTTGTTGATATTTTTCGATTTCATCCATTAATAAATTAATTGTGTCTTCTTGTTTTTTGATTATGTGTAATAAATTATTTTTTTCTTCTTCTTTTAAATAATTTATTTTTTTAATTTTATCTCTTAATTTTTTTAATTTTTTTCTAATTTTTTGTTTTTGATTTTTTAATTTATTTTTTTGATTATTAATTTCGTCTATTTGTTTTTTTTGTTCTTGTTCTTTATATTCTAAAAAAATTATTTTTTGATTTGATGTTTGTGATATTTTTTTTTCATTTTGTAAATTTTCTCTTTCTTGTTTTAATTCATTTTGAGTTTGTTTTAATTGATTAGAAAATATATTTAAATCTTTATTTAAATTTATGATATTTGTCGTTAGTGTATTAATTTCAACTTGTTTTTGGTCTAGTTGTTGTTGAAAATCTTTGAATTCTTTGTGATATTTTTTTATCTGATCATTTAGTTGTTTTATTTTTTGGGTATATTGGTTTTCATTTGGATTTTTTTTGTTTAAATTTTCTAATTCAATAAGTTGTTCAAATATTGGGATTAATAAGCTCACAAATGATTTATAAATTATTTTAATATTAGCAGGATGCCAATTTCTCCAAAAATTACCTTCTTGACCTTTAAAATTTTCATTTTTATTTTTTAAATATTTTTCATAATTTTGTTGATCAATTCTATTACCTATAAAAGCAAAAATATGTTTATTATCTTGATTTCTTGTAAAAATAGTTGTTTCTATAATATCTTTAAATTCAATAAATAAATCTTGTTTATCTAATAATTCTATTCTATACATTAAATTATCTTTTTCTTTTTTTTCAATATTAAAATATTCTGATTCGAAAAAAAATTCTGTTATTTGTTTTATAACTTTTTCTAATAATTCTTTATTATTAGATAATTTCGGAAATATATTTTTTAATTTTTGAACTGAAGGTGAATATTGATAATTATAAAAATAATTTAATTGACTTTTATTATAGTATTTAAAATCAGAAAAAGTATTATATTTTAAAATGATAAAATTTGAATTATTATTTTCTTTTTTTTTTATAAAAAAACAATTTGTTATTATGATTGATGAAATTAAAATTATTATTAAAATATTTTTAGAAAAAAAAATAAACTTGATTAAATATAAAATAGCTTCAGCTATTTTTTTATTATTACTATATTTTTTTATCATTTTTTAACTTAAATTTTAAAACTTTCTAAAAAAATTTATATTTTTTATTAAAAAAAAATATAAAAAAATATAAAAATTTAAAAAATATTGTAATATATTATAATGGTTTGTTTTATACAAAAATTTATTTTTTTGTACACAAATAAAAAATCTAAATAAAATAAAAAATTAAATATAATATAATATAAAAAAATAAATACAAAATAATCAAATATTTGTATATACTAATTATATCTTTAAAATTGAATTTTTTTATATTCATTTTATTATATTATTTTTATTACATTGTTTTATATTTATTTTTTAAACAATTATTTTTGCTAATATTATATTTGTAATTGTTTCTATTGATTGATTAATTTTATCTGTTTTAATTTCTATAATTTTGTCCATTTTGCTATAATAATCAATAAGAGGAAAGGTTTCTTCTTTATATATTTTAAGACGTTTAGAAAAAGTTTCTATATTATCATCTTTTCTTTGTATTAAAGTAACATTGTCATTATCACACATATTATCTATTTTAGGGATTTTAGTTTCTTTGTGATAAATTTCTCCACATTTTGGACAAATTATTCTTCCTATTATTCTTTTGGTTAAAAAATCTTCACTAGAATTTAAGTAAATAACTTTATTTAAATATATTTTTTTTTTTTTAAATTCTTCAGTTAAAAAAAAAGCTTGTTTTAAATTTCTAGGAAAACCGTCTAAAATAAACCCTTTTTTCAATTCTTCCTTATCTAAATATTTGCTTATTATTTCGTTAGTTATTTCATCAGGAACTAACAAACCTTTTTTTATGTATAGATCTATTTTTTCACTTAATTTACTTTTTTCTTGCATTATTTTTCTAAAAATATCTCCTACAGAAATATGAGGTATTTTAAAATATTTAGATAAAATTGAGGATTGTGTTCCTTTTCCTGTTGCTGGAGGGCCTAATAGTATTATTATTTTCATTTTAATTTTTATTTTTTTAGCCTTTCTTAATATAAAATAAAGAATATTTTATTAAATTAAAAAAATAATTTTAAAAAAAAATAAAATTTTTTTGTTAATTTTTATTTTCAATTTTAAATAATTAAATATATTAATTTTTTTAAAATAAAAAAATATATTATAAAAATATATTATAAAAAAATTAATAATTAAATATAAAAATATAATTTAATTTTTTTAATTAATCTATTTTAAATTTTAAATAAATTAAAAAAAAATAAAGCGAAAGAATAATAAAAAAATAATTTTTTATAATATAAAAGTTGTTTTAATAATTACTTAGTATTTATATCATATAAACATGCAAAATGCAATAAAAAATAAAATAATAATAAAAACAATATTGTTATTTTAATATTTTTTATTTATTTAAAATAATGAATTTATTGACTAATTTTGATTTTTAAACTAGAATATCAAAAGGATAAAATTAAAAAAAGAGAATATTTTATTAACATTAGTTGATTTTATTTAATGTTTTTAACTTTAAAAATAATTTTGTATTGAAAAATTTTTTCATAAATTTTTAAAATAATTTTTTAAGTTATTTGTTATTTTTTTAAGAACTTTTTATTTTGCGAAATTTTTAAATTTTATTATATATAACCTTATTTTAATTAGTTATACAAATTTTAAGTCATCCAATTTGTATATTATTTAATAGTATTATTAATAAATAAACATAAAAAAACTTCAAAGTGTATATTATAATATTTATATACAACATAAAATATAAAAAAAAAAGGAGAAAGGAACAAAAAATGTCTCATTATAAAAATCCATTATGGAAATTTTCTCGTCGATTAAATTATTCTTTATCAGAGACTGGAAAAGAATTAACAAAAAAAAATAATCCTTATTTTGATAAACAAAAAAAAAGAAAAGGTAAATCAAGTGATTATGGTATTCAGTTACAAGAAAAACAAAAAGTACGTTTAACTTATGGTATTTCAGAAAAACAGCTAAAAAAAGCTTTTCAAAAATCTAGTAAAATTAAGGGTATACATGGTGAAAATTTTTTAATTTTATTAGAATCTCGTTTAGATAATATTGTTTATAGATTAAAAATTGCTAAAACAAGAGCTCAAGCTAAACAACTCATATCTCATGGTCATGTTTTAGTAGATTCGAAAAAAGTTGATATTTGCTCTTATGTTTTAAGACCAGGTCAACAAATTTCAATAAAGCCAAAATCACAAGATTTAAAAATAATTAAAAATTCTATTCAAAATATGAATAATTCTCAAAAATCACCTAAGATGGAATATGTTATTTTAGATTCTAATAAAATAATAGGCAAATATATAAGATATCCTAAAAGAAATGAATTTTTAACTAATATAAATGAGCAACTTATTGTTGAATTTTATAATAGATGATTTATTAAGATATAAAAAAAGTTAGTTATTTTCTTAGTTTATTAAATAAAAATATTTTTTGAAGTTAAGTTATTAAATAAATATAATTATAGCCAAAATTATCTATTCCTATTCTAATATTGGGAAATGTGAAAAAAATGAACAAAAAAAATAAAGACAATTTTCTTTTTTACAAAAGAATTAGTTTACAAGAAAGTTCAAAATCAGAAAAATATTTCAAAACAAGTTTAAAAAATGGTCTATCATGGCAAGAAGTCAAAAGACGAAAAAAAGAATATGGTTTAAATATTTTAGAGTCAAAAAATAAAAAAATTTTTCAAAAAAGTATAAAAATTTTATCAAACCCTTTTAATATTATTTTATTTTTTTTGATTTTGACTACTTTTTTGAAAGATATTTGGTTTGAGAAAGAAAAAAACTATTCTACTTTTGTTATAGTAATTATTATATTATTTATCTCTAATATAGTATATTTTTTGCAAGAGTTAAAATTTTCTAAAATTGCAGAAAAATTCAAAAATGTTATTCAAACTAATGTTACTTTGAAAAGAGAAAATAAAATTTATGAAGTTAGTTCTGATGAAATTGTTGTTGGAGATATTATTCATTTATCTGCTGGAGATGTTATACCTGCTGATATTAAATTATATGAGACAAATGATTTTTTTGTTAAAGAAACTCATTTAACAGGAGAAAATGAACCGGTAGAAAAAAAATCTTTTTCTGAGGAAGAATACAAAAATATTATAGAAGATAAAAAAATTGTTTTTATGGGAACTAATGTTGTATCTGGTTATGCTAAAGGAATTGTCATATTAATAGGCAATAATACTTATTTAGGTAAAATAAATAGATTAGTTAATAAAAATAAATATTTTAATTATCAAAAAGATATCAATTCTGTTTCAAAATTACTAATTTATTCTACTTTAGTTATATTTCCTTTAATTTTTATCATTAATTGGATTAAAAATCCTTTAAATTTTAATTTTTTAAATATTTTTTTGTTATCCTTGACAATTGTTTTAGGAATGACTCCTGAAATGCTTCCCTTGATAACTAATTTATCTTTTTTTCGTGGTGTTATTAATTTATCTAGAAAAAAAATTATTGTTAAAAATTTATATTCAATGCAAGATTTAGGAACTATTAATTTGTTATTTACTGATAAGACTGGTACTTTGACTGAAGATCAAATTAGAATCAATGATTATTTTGATATAAATAATGTGTTTAATGAAAAAGTTTTAGAATACTCTTTTTTAAATAGTTATTTCCAAACAGGTCTTAAAAGTTCTATTGATATTGCTATAATTAAAGAAATGGAAAAAAAAGAGTATTTTAAAAGTTTTGAATATTTAGAAAAAAAAAATAATAAAATAGATGAAATTCCTTTTGATTTTAAAAGAAGAAGAGTTAGTGTTATTATTAGTGATATTAATGAAAATGATATTTTTAAAGTTATTAGCAAAGGAGCTATTGAAGAAATTTTAAATGTTTGTGATTATGCAGAAATTATAGATGATGATACAAATAAAATAAAAAAAGTTATTAAAATAGATAAACAAAAAATATTAGATAAAGTTAGTTTTTATAATAGCATAGGGATGCGTGTTATCGGAGTTGCTTATAAAAACATCAAAAAAGAAAGTTTTATCAATAATAAATTAAATATTAATCAAATAGAATCTAATATGATTATGATGGGTTTTTTAACTCTTTCAGATGTGCCAAAAAAAAATGTAATTGAAGTTATTAATTCATTAAAAAAATACAATGTTAAAGTTAAGATTCTTACAGGCGACAATGAAATTTTAACCAAAAATATAGCTGCTCAAATTAATATAGATAATTATGACAATTTTCTTTTAGGATCTGATATAGATAAGATGGATGATGAAGAACTTTATCAAAAATCTTCAAAAATTAATATTTTTGCTAAATTAAACCCTGATCATAAAGCTAGAATTGTTTCTCTTTTTAGAAAAAAAAAGAATATTATAGGTTATATGGGCGATGGTATTAACGATGCTCCTGCAATGCAATCATCTAATTTAGCTATTTCAGTAGAGACCGGTGTTGATATAGCTAAAGAAACATCTGATATTATTTTTTTGGATAAAGATTTAAGAATTATAATAGATAGTATTTTAGAAGGAAGAAGAGTTTATACTAATATAATAAAATATATTAAGTTCACTTTATCTTCTAATTTTAGCAATATTTTAAGCATTCTTTTAGCTTCTTTTTATTTGCCTTTTATTCCTTTGTTACATATGCAAATTTTATTTTTAAATTTAATTTATGATTTAATTTGCTTAGCTTTGCCTTTTGATAATGTAGATAAAATTTATTTAAATAAACCTAGAAAATGGGATTTTAACAAAATTATTAAATTTATGTTATTGTTTGGTATTATAGCTTTATTATTTGATTTTTTATTTTGGTTTTCATTATATAACTTTATTTCTAAGGATGTTTCCTTTTTTCAATCAAGTTGGTTTATTTTTTCTTTCTGGACTCAAATTATAAATATTATTTTTTTAAGAACAGATGGTAATTTTAAAAAAAATAAAATTTCAATATTTTTGTTATTTTCTATTATTTCATCATTTTTTTTAACTTTTTTAATTTTTTTTATACCTGCTATTTCCGATTTATTATACTTTACAAATCCTTTAAAAAATAAAAAATATATTTTTTTATTATTTTTTTCAATTTTTTCTTATATTTTTGTTTTAATAAAAGCTAAAAGAATTTTTATTAAAAAAAATAAAGAATTATTATAAAAATATAATAAATATTTAATTCAATGTTTTTTTTTTATTTAATATATTTTTGTTATTTTTAATAAAAATAGGTAGGATAAATTTGTGTTATGAATGTAATTTTACAATTGTTTTTATATCTTATCATTTTAATTTTAATTTGTTATATTTCTTTATGTATTTTTTTTAGTAATTATGAATTAATAAAGATTTTTTATTCTTTTTTCTTAGGTTGTTTATTTGTTTATCTTTTAAAAAGGAATGTGATGAATTTATTTAATAAAGATATTGAAGAATTTTTAGGTTTTCATTTTTATACTTCTTTATTAACTTTTATTTTCTTATTTCCTATCATCATTAAAGCTCCTTATTTAAGATTTCATCTACAAAATTTTTCTAAATTTTGGAATAGGAATAAAATTTTTGCTATGGGTAGTAAAAATACTCAAAAAAATATTATTGATGCTATTATAGAACTTTCTAAAGTTAAAATCGGAGCTTTAATTACTATTGAAAAATATAATTCTTTAGAACAATATGCTCAAAAATCTATTTTGATAGATGGAATAGTTTCAAAAGAATTATTAATTAATATTTTTTTGCCCAATTCTCCTTTACACGATGGAGCTGTTATTATAAGAGGGGATAAAATATTATCTGCAGGTGCTTATTTTATTCTTTCAGAAAAACAAAATTTTGAGAAAACAACAGGTTCTAGACATAGAGCTGCTTTAGGAATTAGTGAGAATAGTGATAGTATGAGTATCATAATTTCTGAAGAAACAGGTAATATTTCTATTGCTTTTGAAGGGATTATGTTAAAAATGAGCAATAAAGAACAAATACAAGAATATTTATCAATGTTTATGATTTAAATATATTTTTTTTGATATTTTTATTATTAAATTGTTATAATCAAGTCATAATAATAAATATTTCCCCCTCCTTTTTAAATCAATTATATTATTGAAGCATAAAAAAATGTTTTTTTTATTTAATCATTATTAATTTTGTGATGATTTTGGATGGGATTTAATAAATTTTCTTTGAAGTAAAAGGTTTAAAAATATGTCTTATATAACTTTATATAGAAAATATAGACCTCAAAATTTTTATGATATAGTAGGTCAATCCGTTATAATAAGAACTTTAAAAAACGCTATTAAATATCAAAAAATACATCATTGTTATTTATTTAGTGGCGATAAAGGGGTAGGAAAGACAACTTTAGCTAAAATTTTAGTTAAAAGTATAAATTGTTTTTCTTTTAAAAAAGAAGATTGTTGTAATGAATGTGAATCTTGTCTAATCATTAATAATAAAAAAAGCTTGGATATAGTTGAAATAGACGGAGCTTCTTATAATGGTGTAGATGAGATTCGAGAATTAAAAAATAAAGCTCAATATAGACCAACTTTATTAAGATATAAGATTTATATTATAGATGAAGTTCATGTTTTATCTCACAATGCTTTTAACGCTTTATTGAAACTATTAGAAGATCCTCCTGCTAATATTATTTTTATTTTAATTACAAGCGAGTTAAGAAAAATACCTAAAACCATTATTTCAAGAACTCAACATTTTCATTTACAAAATATTTCTAAAAAAGATATTCAAAAAAAATTAAGTTTTATTATTAACCAAGAAAATATTCTAATTGATGAAAAAGCTTTAGAAATGATATCTTTTTATGCTAATGGTAGTTTAAGAGATGCTTTAAATTTATTAGACCAAATTAATTCTTTTAAGATTGGTACTTTGATAAAAATAAGAGATGTAGAAGAAATTTTAGGAGTAGTTTCAAATGAAAAAATAGAAAAATTATCTGATTATTTATTTAATAAAAAATCAGATGAAATTATTTTTTTCTTAGAAGAATTATTTAAATTTGATTGTATTAATTTTAGTCTTTTTATTAGCGATTTAATTGATTTTTTTCAAAAAAAAATGATCGATTTTTTTAAAGAAAACGATGATAAGCAAAATTTATTTTATTATTTATCACATGAACAGAAAGAAAATTTTTTTGAAGTATTATTTAAACTTCAACAAAATTTAATTCACTCCAAACAGAAAAAAAATTTAATTATTATTACTTTTTTAAAAATAAATCGATTTTTTTTAAATGATAATATTTTTAAAAAAGATGATTATTATGTTAATTTAAGTAAAAATAAAAATGGTTTCAACAATAATGTTGAATTTGAAAAAAATAAAATTATTAATGAAGAAAATATAAAAGAAGATTTTAAAGACAATTTGAAAAAAATTAAAATTAAAAAGAAAGAAAAAATGGAAAATGGTTTTGTAAAATATTTAAAAAAAATTTTTTTAAATTCTGATGAAATTACTAAAGATATAATCATGAAAGGTTGGATTAAATTAAAAAATTTTCCTAATAAAGATTTAGCTATTGCTGCTAGTTTTTTATATAAAACTAATTTACTAATGATAAGTCATAATAAAGAAATGTTGTTATCTTGTTGTTGTGAAAAAGATTATAAACGATTATTAGCAAGTAGCATTAGGAATAAAATAAAATTAATTTTAAATTCTAAAAAAGAATTAATTAAAGAATATTTTGTTATTTTAAAAAAGGATTGGGAAGAAAAATTATATCCTATTTATATTAAATTTAAACAAACTGGTAATATAAGAGATTTGGACTTTTCTAATTTTGATCCTATTTTTTATGAACAAAATTCTGTTTTAAATATAGAACAAAATCAAAAAATAATAATTAAGTTAGCTAGAGAATTTTTTGGATTTGATAAGGTAGAAATTGTAAATTCAGATGAGGAGTAAAAATGACATCTTCTAATAAGGACATCGATATGTTTTTAAAAATAAAAAAAATTCAAGAAAAAATTGAGAATGCTCAAAGAAAATTAGAATTAAGAGAATTTACTTCACAAGTAGGTGATATTTTAATAGTAATGCAAGGAACAAAACAAATAGTAGATGTTAGAATTAAAAATATAGATTCTTTAAAAAATTTAGATTTAATTCAAGAAAGTCTTTTATTGTCTTTTAATGATGTTTTGCAACAAGTAGAACAAGCTTCTCAAGAATTATTTATTGAAGCTTCAAAAGAATATGAATTTTAAAATATTTAAAAAAAATTTTTAACTATTTATTTGATATTTTATTTAAAAAATGTTTATTTTTTTGATTCAAAAGTTTTTTGTTATATTTAAAAAAACAAAATTTAATTTATTTTTATTTTGTAAGGAGTTAAATTAAATTGAAAAAAGATGAAAAATCAAATTTTGAAAAATCTATGTTAGATCTTTCTTATGAGATTTTAAAAAAAAATAAAAAACCTATGTCTATTTATAAATTAATGGAGAAGGTATTTATACTAAAAAAGATGGATTTTAATAATAAAGATATAGTTTCCCAATTATATTTAGATATAGTTTTAAGTGGTAATTTTGTTTTTCATGGTAATTCTTTTTGGAGTGTAAAAGAAGGTAATTTAAATTTATGGGATCAAGAATATTTTAGTAATGTTAAAAATGAAAAAAATGATTTTATTAAACAGGAGGATTCTGCTGAAATAGAGAAAAAAATATTTAATTTTAATGATTTTATATTAAATAAAAATGAAACAGAATATAACGTTGGAGAAGAAAAATATAATGATTCTTCAGAAGAAGAAGAAGTATATTCTGATCTTGATTTTGAAAATAATGAAATAGGAAAAAAATTATCTTTTGAAGATGAAGAAATCAATGAAAGGGAAGATGACATTAATAATATAGAAGATTATGAATATTTAGAAAATGAGAAATAAATATTTTTTTTCAATAATTAAAATTTAAATAATTTAATTTTATATTTTAGCAAAATCCAAATAGAGGTTTTTAGATGTTCTTAGGCTTGTATAATTATACTGTTTTTTTAACTTATTTAAATTTATTAAGTGGTTTTTCAGGAATAAGTTTAACTATTTATAATGATAATTTTGTTTATGCTTCTATATTTTTATCTATATCTGGTATTTTAGATGTTTTTGATGGTTTTATTAGTCGTTGTAAAAAAAAACGTTCTGTAACAGAAAAAAAATATGGTGTTCAAATAGATTCTTTAGCTGATATTATAAGTTTTGGAATTTTACCTATTTTGATTGGTTGGTCTTTTTTGAAATCTGAATATATAAACAATAATAGTTTTATTTTTTATTTTTTGAGTTCTTTAGATATATTTAAAGTTTTTTTTCTTTTTTGTTCTAGTTTTTATCTTTTATCTGTATTAATAAGATTAGCTCATTTTAATGTTATAAGCGAAATAGATAAAGAAAAAGATTTTAAGAAATACTATACAGGCGTTCCTGTTACTTTTTCTTCTATTATTTTCCCATTTTTAGTTTTGTTACAAATTATATCTAAAAAATATTGTAGTAAAAAAATATTTTTTTCTTTTTTTAGTTATTATATCCGTATTTATCCTATTTTTTATCTTTTTTTGATAATTTTATTATCTTTTTTGTTTATTTTTGACAAAATCAAAATTAAAAAACAAAAAAATATTTTTTTTCTAGTTTCTATATCGATATTTTTTTTGATATTAATTTTTGCAATTTGCTATTTTATGAAAGTTTAATTTATAAGGAAAATAAAATGAAAATGTCTTCAAAAGTAAATAAACAAAATATTTTTAAAAAACAAAAAATAAATAATAGAAAAAAATTTTTTTTATATTCTAATTTAAATAAAAGTTTCTTAAAAAGAATTTTATTAAAAGTTTTGACTTCTAAAATTTTTTCTAATATATTAAGTTTTTATTTTAAATCATTTTTTTCTAAAATACATATTAGAAAAACAGTTAGACTTAATAATATTAATTTAGAATTATTTAAAAAAACCAAATTTAAATCTTATAATGATTTTTTTATTAGAAAATATAAAAAAATTTCTTTTTCAAATGATAAATCTAGTTTTATTAGTCCTTGCGAAGGATTAATAAGTATATATCCTATATCAAATAATAGTGTTTATTTTATTAAAAATACTAAATATCATATAAGTGATCTTTTGAAGAACAAAGAGTTATCCGAACAATATATTAAAGGATATATTGTTATTTTGAGATTAAGACCTTTTGATTATCATCGATATATTTTTGTAGATAACGGTATACAAAATCAAAAAACATATAAAATAAAAGGTAGATTACACACTATTAAACCTATAGCTTTTAAATATTTTAATGTTTTTAAAGAAAATAGTCGAGAGTATACTATTCTTGAAACTGAAAATTTTGGTCAAGTAATCCAAATTGAAGTGGGAGCATTATTAATAGGTAAAATACATAATTATTTAGTAACAAAATTTGAAAAAGGTCAAGAAAAAGGTTTTTTTTCTTTTGGAGGTTCTACAGTTATTTTATTAATTAAAAAAAATATTATTTCTTTTAATACAAAAATTTTAAAAAATACTTCTTTAAATATAAATACTAAAGTTAGAATAGGTGAAAAAATAGGCATAAAGATTTAATTTATTAGTTTTTATTTAAAAAAAGAATATTTAGGTAGGTAAAAAAATGGATAAAAATAAGAAAGAAACGAAGTTTATTTTCATAACTGGGGGAGTAGTTTCTGGTCTAGGCAAAGGAATTATATCATCTGTTTTAGGACAAATTTTAAAGAAGCGTGGTTTTAAAATTTTTATGCAAAAATTAGATCCTTATATTAATGTTGATTCTGGAACTATGAGTCCTTTCCAACATGGAGAAGTTTTTGTTACTAATGATGGTGCTGAAACTGATTTAGATTTAGGTCATTATGAAAGATTTTTAGATGAAAATTTAAGTAAAAATTCCAATATTACTACAGGACAGATTTATCAGTCTGTAATTTCGAAAGAAAGAAATGGTAAATATTTAGGAGAAACAGTTCAAGTAATTCCACATATTACAAACGAAATTAAAAATAAAATTTTAGAAACATCTTTTTCAGGAGAATATGATATTATTATCGTTGAAATTGGTGGTACTGTAGGAGATATAGAATCTTTACCTTTTTTAGAATCTATTAGACAAATACGTTATGATGTAGGTTTTAATAATACTCTTTACATTCATACTACTTTGGTACCTTTTTTAGAAACTTCTAATGAGATCAAAACAAAACCTACCCAACACAGTATTAAAGAATTAAGATCAATAGGTATCCAGCCTCAAATTTTGATTTTAAGAAGTGAACAAAAAATTTCTTCAGAAATTAAAAATAAAATTTCTATTTTATGTGATGTACAAGAAGAAGCTATTTTTGAAAATACTAATGTAGATTTTTTATATGAAATAATTTTAAAATTTAATGATCAAAAAATAGATGATTTTATTTTAAATCATTTTCAGATAATAAAAAAGGCAAAAAAAAAAGATATAACTGAATGGAAAAAATTAATTAATAAAATTAATAGTTCAACTCAAAAAATTAAAATTGCTTTAGTAGGTAAGTATGTTTCTTTTCATGATTCTTATTTATCTACTATAGAAGCTTTAAAACATGCTGCTCATCATTATAGCACTCAAATAGAAATTAATTGGATAAATTCCGAAACAATAAATGAAAATAATGTGAAACAAAAATTAGATTCTTGTGATGGTGTTTTGGTTCCTAGTGGTTTTGGTTCTAAAGGTATATTAGGTAAAATAAAAACTATTCAGTATGTTCGTGAAAACAATATTCCTTTTTTTGGTATTTGTTTAGGTATGCAAATAGCTATTATTGAGTTTGCTAGAAATGTTTTAAATATGAAAGAAGCTCATTCAACTGAAATGGATAAAAACACTATTTTTCCTGTTATAAAAGAGATTTATCAAGAAAATAGAATTTTTGGTGGAACATTAAGATTAGGTTCTTTATCTTGTTTATTAAAAAAAGATAGTAAAAGTTTTAATTTTTTTAAAAAGGAAATTATTTATGAAAGACATCGTCATAGATATGTTTTTAATAATAAATATTTATCTATTTTTAATAAAAACCCTAATTTTTTAGTTTCAGGATTAAGTATGAATGAAGAAAAAGGCGAAGAAGAATTTGTTGAAATTATAGAGTTAAAAAATAATAGTTGGTTTGTTGCTGTTCAATTTCATCCGGAATTTTTATCTAGGCCTTTTAACCCTCATCCTTTATTTAAAGGTTTTATATTTTCCGCTATAAAAAAAAGTTTTAATAGTAAATAAAAAAAAAAAAATATGCTTTTGCATATTTTTTTACTTTTTTTTTAAAAAAAAAGAAATAAATTTTAAATAATAAAATAAATTAATTTTTAAATTATTTATTTAATTTCTAAATCACTTTTTAAGCTTGCAAAAGCATTGGATAATTTAGTTGAATCAGCTGCTGAATTGTATTTGTCTTTAAAGTCAGATTTGACATAACTAGATTTTTCTACTTTTAGTTCATTTATTGATTTTACAATTGAATTAAATGCTTCAATTGTTGCGTCTTTTATTTTTTTGTCATCTTTGCTTTTTTTATTATGTTTTTCAATTATTTCTAACAATTTCCCTATTTGAGAATTTTTTGCTTTTAATTCTTTTAAAACTTTTTCAGCTTTATCCGCATCTGAAACTTCGTCTTCTGTTACACTTTTAAGTACTATTTCTTTTTCAAATTTTTTTATTGTCTTTTCGTTTAGTTTTTTCGGAAAAGGCCACCATCTGAAATAATAACACATAGTTAGTAAAATTGCTAAAAAACCAACAACTACAGATGCAATAATAGTTATACCTTTTTTTGTGTACCAAAATTTTTCATTTTGCATAATATATTTTTTATTTTTCCTCCTATATTAATCTTTTTGTATTTATTTTATTATTAAATCTTTTTTTATAAAGATTCAATACCATAATTATAACATAATTTAGCAATTCAATAAAAAAACATTAAACAAATTATTTTATTTTTTTAAAAATTTTATAAAGAATTTCATCAGTTTGCAAATCTTTAGGATATAATAAATCTTTTTTTTTATTTAAAATATAATCTATATAATTAAGAGATTTTTTATTATATAAAGAAGATTTTTTAATAGAGTCTATAATATCTTTATGTGAATATCCTTTGGATAAATACCAATTTTTAACTATTTCTAATTCGAAACCTGTTAAAATTCTTCCTTTTATTTTTTCTAAATTTTCTATAGTTTCTTTAATTTCTTTATTATAATTTTTGGTTTCTTTTTGTTCAATTTTTTTTTTATTTAAAATTTTTTCTAATTTTATAAAAGTATTATCAAAATTTAATTTTTCTATAAATTTTTCATTTTTTTGTTCTTGTACTATATTAAAAAAATTTTTTTTTATTAAATTTTCTAAAATTTCTTCAATTTCGTTTTTAGAAAAATTTGTTTTTTCAGCTAAATTAAGAGAAGAAAAATGATCTTGATCATCGTTGAATAATAATAATAAAACAGCCAGTTCATTTATTTCTAAATTTAAATTAATAAATTCTTTGATTAATATTTTTTCAATATTTAGATAACCTTTTTTATAAAGATTTTTTAACATTTTCATCCCTTTTTTTTATAGATATTTTTTGAAGTGCTTTTTCAGCTGCTTTTTGTTCAGCAGCTTTTTTAGTTTTACCAATTCCTCTACCTAAACATTTATTTTCTAAATAAACTTCTGCTACAAATTTTTTTTCATGAGCTAATCCATTTTCAGATACTATTTTGTATTGAATATTTTTTTTTTCAGTTTGGACTAATTCTTGTAGTTTTGTTTTAAAATCAATAATATTAATAGTTTTTTTTAAACAAGGTAAAATTATGTGATAAAAAGTTTTTTCAACTATATTAAATCCTAAATCTAAATAAATAGCACCAAAAAGAGCTTCGAAAGCATCTGCAATAATAGAATAATTATGTATATATCTTTTTTTTTCACCTTTTCCTAATAAAATATAATCTTTTAATTGAATTTCATTGGCATAAATTAATAAAGATTCAACACAAACTGCTTGAGCTCTTTTTTTAGTCATAATTCCTTCATTATCTTCATTTTTTTTATATAAATAACTAGCCATTAAAAAATTAATAACTGCATCGCCTAAAAATTCTAATCTTTCGTTATCACTATATTTAAAATTTTTTTCATTCGCATAGGAACTGTGAGTTAATGCGCTGATATAAAAATCTATATTTTTTGGTTTAATATCTAATCTTTCGAATAGATCTGTAATGCATTTATTCATTATTTTTCTTTTTTAGGTTTTGATCAATTTTATTTAATATTTTGTTTTCTATTAATTTTTTAGCTTGTATAATAGCTTTATAGAAAGAATAATATTCAGCATTACCGTGAGCTTTGATAACAATTGTTTTTAAACCTAAAATAATAGCTCCTCCTATTTCTTTATGATCTATTTTTTTCTTTAATTTTTTAATTTTTTTTTGAAATAAAATTTTACATATTATTTTTTTAAAAAAATTTTCACTCATAATTTTTTTAAAAGAATTTATTAAAACTTCTATTGCTCCTTCATAACTTTTTAAAATCATATTTGTAGTAAAACCATCGCTCAATAATATATCAGCTTCAGAATTTAAAATGTTATTAGGTTCTTCATTTCCATGAAAAAATATGGTTTTTTCTTTTTTTAACAAATTAAAAGTTTCTTGTTCAAAAATTCTTCCTTTGTTTTTTTCTTTTCCAATATTTAAAAGTTTAACTATAGGTTTGGGTGTTTTAAATAATTCTTGATAAATGATTGAAGCACATATAGCAAAATCTAAAATATTTTTAGGTTTTAAGTCAATATTAGCGCCTGCATCTAGAATAATTTTTTTTTTATTTTTCTCTATCGAAGAAAAAATAGGTGCTAAAGCTATTCTATTCATATAATCAAATTTTTCTAATATTAAATAACTTGATAGGATAAGTGCTTGTGTAGGCCCAGCAGAAACTACTCCATCTACTTCATTGTTTTTAGCTGCTTTAAGTGCTAAAAATAATGAATTAGAAGGGTTATCTCTAAGTTCTTCTCTAATATTTGTAATCCCCATGTTTAAAAAATAGGGAGTATGAATTACAAACATTCTGTTTTTAATTATATTTGATAATTCATTTTTATTTTCTTTATCAAGAATATTTTGAATTTTTTTTTGATCACCATATAAAAAAATATTTAATGATTTTTCTTTTTTTAATGCTTTAATAACGCCTTTTATAACTATTTCAGGAGAAAAATCTCCTCCCATAGCATCTATAGCTAATTTGATCATAAAAGATTTAAATCCTTTCTTTTTTATTTTTTTGGGAAAAATATTCTTTTATATTTTTTATAATTTCAAAATCTTTTTCTATATTCAAAAAATTATATTTGAAAAAACCACTTTGTTTGTGACCCAAAAAATCACCAGGGCCTCTATTTATTAAGTCTATTTCACTTAATTTGAAACAATTGTTTTCTTTTTCTAAAATTTTTAAACGTTTATTTTTATTTTTAGACACAAAAAAACAATAATTTTGTTTTTTATTCCTTCCTACCCTACCTCTTAATTGGTGTAGTTGACTTAAACCGAAATATTCTGCTCCTAAAATAATAATAAGAGTTGCATTTTTAACATCAATACCTACTTCAACTATAGAAGTTGTTAGTAAAATGCCTTTTTTATCATTACTAAAACAATTCATTATTTGTTCTTTTTCTTCTGTTTTAATTCTACTGTGCAAAACATAAAAATTTTTTATTTTATTTTTTTCCAGTAAAGATTTAATTTTTTGAATACTAAAATATTTATTATTATCTTTGATAGAAGGGACAATTAAATATGATTGTTCTTTTTTTTGTTGATTTTGAATAATTAAAGGTATTATTTTTTCAAAAGAAACAATTTTGGTTATAATATTTCTTTTTTGATAAGGATTTTCTTTAAGAATTGAAATATCTAAAAAATTAAATAAAATAGTGTTTAAAGTTTTTGGGATAGGGGTGGCTGTTAAATACAAAACATCTGATGTGGAATTTTTATATATTGTTTTTTTTTTAACATGAATGCCAAATTTATGAGTTTCATCTATAATAATTAATCCTAATTCTTTAAAGTCTATGTTTGATAATAAATGAGTACCAAAGACTATTTGAATATTTTCTTCTTTAATTTTTTTTTTAAAATTTTCTTTATTTTTTGTTTTTGAAGTTAAAAAAATAGTTTTAATTTCAGGAAATAATTTAGAGAAATTAAGATAATGCTGTTTAGCTAAAATTTCAGTTGGAGCCATTATAAGGACTTGTTTTTTTGCGCTAATAACTCCTAAAGCAGCTATAAAAGAAATGATAGTTTTACCAGTTCCCACATCTCCTTGTATTAATCTTCTTGTAATATACTTTTTTTTGAAATCAATATAAATTTCATTTACTATTTTTTTTTGATTTTTTGTTAATATGAATGGTATTTTTTCTATCATTTTCTTAACATAATAAATATCATATAAAATAGGATGTTTGAATATTTTTATTTTACTTTTTACAAACCATTTTTGAATTATTTTAATAGCTTCTTCAATTTTAAATCTTTTAATACTTTCAAAAAGCATTTTTTTATTTTGAGGTAAGTGTAACTGTTTAAAAGCTTCTTTTCTACTAATTAAATTAAATTTTTTTATAATTTTTTCATTTAAATTTTCCTTAATTTTTAATTTATTATTTTCAAAAGTTTTTTTTAAATAAGAAATAATTAATTTATTTGAAACATTTTTTAATTTATAAATAGGTTTTATTTTATTTTTTATATTCGAATCATTATGAATAAACGAAGCAATAATACAATTATTTTGGAAATAATATTTACCTTTAATAAAAATTTTTTGATTTTTTTTAATATTTTGAGTAAAAAAAAATTATTAAAAATTATTACTTTGATTTTTTGATTGTTTGACAGTATTATATAAAAATATATTGCATTTTTATTTTTTTTTGTTTTTATTTGAATAGGATTATTTAATATAGTCCCTAATATCTTTATTTCTTTATTATTATTCAATTTTTGGATATGAGATAATGTAAAATCTTCGTATTTTACTGGTTTTTTTAATATTAAATCCTTAGTATTATGAATATTATTTTTTAATAATTTTTTTTTAAAATAAGATTTTATTGTTTCATTTTCAAAATAAGAATAATAATTCATTTTTTAAAAACCTCAATTTTTTTAAAATATTTTTGAATTTTTTAAATTAAAAAATATTTTAAAAATAATAAATATTAATTAAAATTTCTTTTTAATATTTATTATAAATTATAGCATATTTTATTATATATTTATTTTAGCTTTTTTATAAAAAAGATATATAAGAATTTGTTTTTTTTTTTTTTTTTTTGAGTATATATAATCTTTATTATTTTTTTTTATTTATAATTATTTTTTTAATATTTATTTAAATTTTATTTGAAAAAATAATAATTTTTTTCTTATTTTTATTTTTTTATGTATTTACAATAATTTAATTTTTTGTTACAATAATAACTTAGTTATTTTTTAATTAAGTTTTTTTATTTTTATTAAATTTAATTTTAACATTTTATAAAAATAAAATATTTTTTTAGAAAGTTATTTGAGTTTTTTTAAATATGAACAAAAAAAATAGTTTTAATATTTTTTTATTTTTATTATACATAATACCTATATTTTTTTTATTTTATTTTTTCTATAATAAGATTTTTATTTTAAATAAAGAAAAAAAATATAAAAAGTTAGAAAATAATTTTATTTTTGAGCAAAATAAAATTTTACTACAAAACAACAACAAAATAGGTTTAAGTGAACAAAAAATTAATGATTCAGAAAACCTACTTCTTAAATCAGAATCTAATGAATTGAAACAGAGAATTATTAAATATTTTTTTAATTATTTTCGTGAATTTAGATTAAAATATCCTAATTTAGATAATAATGTTGATTTATTTAAAAAATTACTACTTTTTGTTAAAAATTATAAAAAGATAGTTGATGCATATTTAATTTTCACAGCAATGAAAATTTATACAGATTGTAAATTTTATGAATTTGATAAGGATAAAATTTTGGATGTAGATTATATTATTGATTTTATAAATCAATATGATGTTTACAATATTTTTGTTTATTATTTTTCTCAAATGACTAAAATGAATTTGTCAGAACAACGCTTAAAAAATGCTTTGATGTTGTTTATAACGGATCAAGAATTGTTTCATAATTTTAAAGATTATTTTAATTTAAAAAAAGATTTTGTTCATTTAGAACGTGAATTTAAAGCAGGTCATTTACAATTAAATGATTTTAACACAAGAAAAGATTATATTAAACAAGCTATACAACAATTCGAATATAGAACAAGGGGAAATTATTATAGTGGGGTTTCTTCTCATAATATTTCTATAAAAAAAATATTTTTTCATCAAAATATGCCAATGACATTTGGTGATAAACCAATAGAATTTATTGATTTTGTTTCTTCTTCAGAATCATATAATTATTTAGAAAAAACATTGCAATTGTTGATATTAACAATGAAAGAACAAAAAGATAAAATTAAAGAATTAAATGAAAAAAATGAATCACTTTTGAAATTAGTTGAAGAATTTCGTTTAAACAGAAAATTACAAGACACAAACAATCAAAAAACCAAAGAATATCTTAACTTAGTAGATGAAGTTAATAGTTTAGCACAAGATAACACAAAATTAAAAAAAACACAAGAAGAAAATGAAAAAAACATTAGTCTTTTTAATATTCAAGCTAATGATTTAAAAGAAAAAAACAGTAATTTACAAACAGCCATCCAAGAATATCCAGAAAAACTTCGTCAAGCAGAAAGTAGAGTGACTCAATTAACAACAGACCAAACAAGATTACAAAAAAAATCTGATGAT
>NZ_VWXM01000006.1 GCF_009268105.1 Candidatus Phytoplasma sacchari | reverse complement strand
GTTAGAACGTGAAATATATAATGTAGGGGTTAGTTTATATAAAGGCAATTTATGTTTTTTCAAATTAAAAAAAATAATAAAGAAAAAAATAATTCAAAATCCTTTAATAAAATTTATAAAAAATTAAGGTATTGTATGAACTTAAAAAAAAAAATAAAGAAAAATAAAAAAGAATATATTTGGTTAAATTTGATAATTTTCGCCTTTCCTATAGCTATATACTTTTTATTTCAACATTTAGGAACATGTGTAGATTACTTTATAGTAGGAGAATCAAAAATAACACCAAATGTTAGACAAACTATATCTTATATGAAACAAACTCAGAAATTTCTTCAAAGTATTGGTATTGCTTTAGGAAGTGCTGGTGTTGTTTTAGTTGCTCGAGAATATAAAAGAAATGAAAAAATAATAGCCCAACAATATGCATCTGTATCTTTTATCATAGCTCTTTCTATTTCTTTTTTATTTTTTATATTTTTATATTTTGGAGTTTTTTTACCATATCCTTTTTGCAACATTTTTTTAAACAAATCATATTATTCAGATGGAGGTTTACAATATTATTTTATAACTTTAATATCATTTATATTTATAACTATTAATACTCTTTATATGAGTTTAGAAAGAGCTAAGGGTAAAAAAAAAGAATTGATTTTATTAAATTTAATTATCATTAGTTCTAGAATATTTTTTTCTTATTTATACAAAATTATTTATGGAATAAAAAACGTCTCTGTTGTTCATCTAGCTTATGCTAATTTATGGTCTCATTTAATTATTAGTTTAATTTCTTTTTATTCAATGTTTTTAGATTCTAAAAACGAATTTAAAATAAAATTTAAAAAAACAATTTTCTCAAAAGAAATTATTAAAAAAATAATAAAATTATCTTTTACTATAATAGTTGGTAAAACTACATATGATTATGGAAAAAAAATTATTTTAGATATGGCAAATAGTTTTTATGGGAAAGATTCTGTAATAATGATTACTGTAGGTTATGTTGCTTTGGTTAATGGAATTTTTTATTCTATTTCACAATCTTTTGAAGAAGCTCAAACTTTGATGATTTCTCAAAGTATAGCATCAAAAGAAAAAAAAAAAACTTTGATAATTTTTAAAAATGTTGTATTCATAACTTCAATTATCGGTATTATAGGAGTTTTAACTAATAAATTCATCGGTAATAATCTATTAAAAATAATTCAAAAGGGGAAAAACTTAAATTTAGAAGAAAAAAAAGGTTTTGAAATAGGTATTTTTTGGGAACAAACTTCATTATTTACATCTATTTTGTCTTCATTAATGATTAGTTTTATAGTTGCTTATACAAAAAAAGCAAAAATAGTTCTATTAATGAACATAATAAGAATTATTAGTAGGATAATCATTTTATGGATATTATATAAAATAAAAATTTTGTCCATTTCTTCTTATAATCAATTTGGTTTAAGCATTTTTTTAAGCAATTCTATTGTTTTAATAATAACATTTTTTTTATTTTTTCTTTTTTTAAAAAAAGAAAAAATTTCTAATTAAAATATTTTTATATAATAAAAAGAAAAGAGAAAAAATGAAAAAAATATGAAAGTTAAATTAAAAATAGATGGAATAAAAAATTTTTTTAATTGGAAAAATGAAAAAAATGAAATTTTGGATAAATTAAAAGATATTAATAGTAAAATAGATAAAAATGAGGAGATAAAAAAAAAATACCTAGGATCTATAAACTTACCAATTAATTTTGATTTCGAAGAAATAAATAAAATAAAAAAAATAAAAGAAAAATTAAAAGGATTGGATATTCTAGTTGTTATAGGTATAGGAGGATCATTTTTAGGAACTAAAGCAGGTATAGAATTTGTTAAAAAACCATTTTTTAAAAAAAACAAAACTGAAATTATTTTTGCTGGACATCAAGTTTCTGGCACTTATTTAAAATTTTTAATTAAATATTTAAAAGACAAAAATTGGGCAATAAACGTAATTTCAAAATCAGGAACAACTTTAGAACCAATTTTATCTTTTAGATTTCTTAAAAAAGAAATTGAAAAAAAATATGGATCAAAAGAATCTAAAAAAAGAGTTTTTGTTACAACAAGTAACAATAAAAATCTTTTATTTAATATTGCTAGTTTAGAAAATTATGAAAAATTTTTTATCCCTGATGAAATAATTGGTAGATTCAGCGTATTAACTAATGTTGGTTTCTTACCTTTTATTTTTGCAGGTTTAAAAGTAGAGAGTATGATAGAAGGAGCTAAAAAAGCACTAGAAGATACTACTTCAGAAAATTTAGACAAAAATATGGCTTATAAGTATGCTGCTATTAGATATATTTTATTTAATAAATTAGACAAAAAAATAGAATTATTTGTTAATTATGAACCTCAACTTTTTTATTTTACAGAATGGTTAAAACAGCTTTTTATGGAGTCAGAAGGTAAAGACAATAAGGGTATTTTTATAAGCGCTTCACATAATTCTACAGATCTTCATTCTCTAGGACAATTTATACAAAATGGTTCTAAAATTTTATTCGAAACAATTTTAAATATTAATTCTAACAAAAAAGATTTTTTTATAACTAAAGATGAAAAAAATCTAGATAAACTCAATTATCTATCTGGTAAATATTTTTCTTATATTAATAATAAAATTTTAAAATCTACTAAATTGGCTCATATAGAAGGAAATGTTCCTAATTTAGAAATAATTTTTAAAAATTTAGATGAATATAATTTTGGTTATTTAGTTTTTTTCTTTCAAAGAGTTTCTATTATATCTTCTTTTCTTTTCAATGTTAATCCATTTAATCAACCAGGAGTAGAATTATATAAGTCAAAATTGTCAAGTTTTTTAAAATGTTTTTAAAAATATAAAATAATAAATAATTATTTTTTTATTTTTTATATTTTAAGTAATTTTAAAATATTATTATATATATATATATATTTAGTTATTAATTATTATTATTAGTAATTTTAAAAAATGTGACTAACTTTTTCTAATTTTTTCTAAAATTCATTAAAAAGATAAAAAAAATTATTTTTTTTTTAGTGAGTTAGTCACATTTTTTAGTGAGTTAGTCACATTTTTTAGTGAGTTAGTCACATTTTTTAGTGAGTTAGTCACATTTTTTATAAATATTTTAAAATAAAATTAACAAAATAATATTTTTTGGATAAAAATTTTTGTTTTTCTTATGTTTATTTTTAAAAAAATAATTATGATATTATAATATTGTTAATTTTTATTTTTTTCTTTAATTATTTTTTTATTATGAATTTAAAATTTATTTTAAATTTGTTAAAATATTCACATGGTTTAATATAAAGTTAAAAAAATATAATATGGAATTTTGCTAAAAAAAATATTATTATAAAAAAATACAAAATAAATGTAATTTTTTATATTATTAATTTTAAAAAAATTAGGGTGAATTAAAATGAAAATAGTTTATGATGGTTATGAAAATGGGAATGTTTTTGATTTTGCGAATAAACTAGGATATTCAATAGAAAAAATAGAAAATTTTGAAAATCATAGTAATAACGAAGATATTTTTTTAATAACTAAAACTGTTAATTTTGGAGAAATGACTAAAAGTGCTGAATTTTTTCTTGAAAAATATTCTTTAAATGTAATAGGTGTAGCCGTTTCAGGAAATAGAAATTTTGGAAAAAATTATGCTTTAGCAGGAGAATTAATTTCTAAAAAATTTAATATTCCTTTAGTATTAAAATTTGAAGGCAGTGGTTTATCAGAAGATGTTGAAAAATTAAAAAAATGGTTAGAAGAATATAAAATGGAAAAAAAAGGAAAATATAAAAAAATTCCTTCTTGGATTTTTTTGAATAATCAAATAATAGATGAAAATGGTAACATTAAGGATCTAAAAAAAGATAAAGAAGCTTTAAATTCTTATTTAAAAGAAGAAATTAATCCTAAGTTAAAAAAATTTAATACTTTACAAGAAAAAATAAATTTTTTGATAACAAATGAATATTATGAAAAAGATTTTTTAGAAAAATATGATTTTGATCAAATAAAAAAAATTTATCAAATAGCTTATGATAAAAAATTTGTATTCCCTTCTTTTATTGGTGCTTTTAAATTTTATAATGATTATTCATTAAAATCAAGAGATAAAAAACAATATTTAGAAACTTATGAAGATCGTTTAGCTGTTAATGCTTTATATCATTCTTCTGGAAATTTTGAATTAGCAAAAAAAATTATAGAAAACTTAATAGAACAGAATTTTACTCCAGCTACTCCTACTTTGTTAAATACAGGTTTGAAAAAAAGGGGAGAATTTGTATCTTGTTTTTTGTTAGAAGCTGGTGATTCTTTGAATGATATTTCTCGTATCGTAGAATTTTCTATGCAACTTTCTAAAATTGGTGGCGGAGTTTCTATAAATTTGTCTAATTTAAGAGCTAAGGGTGAAAAAATAAAGGAAATTTTAAATGTTTCAAAAGGAGTTTTAGGAGTTTCTAAGCTTTTAGATTATGCTTTTCGTTATGCTGACCAAATGGGTCAAAGATTAGGAGCAGGTGCAGTTTATTTAAATGTTTTTCATGCTGATATCGAAGATTTTTTAAATTCTAAAAAATTAAATGCTGATGAAGATTTTAGACTAAAAACTTTATCTTTAGGTGTTGTTATACCTGATAAAATGATTGAATTAGCTAAAAATAATGAAGAAATGGCTTTATTTTTCCCTCATAATGTTTTTTTAGAATATGGTTTAAATTTTGCAGATATAAGTGTTTCTATGGATGAATGGTATGATACTTTAGTTAAAAATCCTAAAATTGAAAAAAAATTTATTAATCCTAGAATTTTGTTAGAGTTGATTTCTCATCTTCAAGGTGAGTCTGGATATCCTTATTTGATGTTTTGTGATAATGCTAATAGAAATAATACTTCTTCTGATAAGATTAAATTTTCTAATTTGTGTACTGAAATTTTACAACCAACTATAACTTCTAATTATGCTTTTTATGATAAAAGAGAAGAAGATAAAATAGGAATGGATATTTCTTGTAACTTATCTTCTGGACATATGGGTAATATGCTTAAAAATAAAAAAATAAAAGAAACTGTATTTTCTGCTATGGAAATTATGAATTCTGTTTCTGATAAAACCAATATTAGTTATGTACCTGCTGTTTCGAAGGCTAATAAATTAAATAGAAGTGTTGGTTTTGGTATAATGGGTCATCATGGGTTTATAGCAGAACAAATGATAGATTTTGGTAGTGAAGAAGATATAGAATTGATAGATGTTTTTTTTAATATTATTAATTATTATTCTTTGCTTCATTCTAATTTGAAATCTATTCAAACAGGCCAAAAGTTTTTTAAATTTAATCAATCTTCATATTCTAATGGTAAATATTTTGAAAATAAAAAAGCTATTTATCCAGTTTCGCTTAAAATTAAAAAAATATTTGAAAATATTTATATACCTTCAGACGAAGATTGGTTTAAATTAAAAGAAAATATAATGAAATATGGTCTTTATAATTCACACAGATTAGCTGTTGCACCAAATGGTTCTATAGGTTATATTATGTCTGCCACTCCCTCTTTAACTCCTATTAGACAGTTAGTTGAAGAAAGAACTTATGGTAATTCTAAAACTTATTTTCCCTCTCCTTTTTTAGAAGATTTTGGTTTTATGTATGAAACAGCTTATAAAATGGATAAATATAAAATAATAGATATTATTGCTATGGCTCAAAAACATATAGATCAAGGAATTTCTTTTGAATTATGTATTACTTCCGATATAACTACAAGGGAGTTACAAAAATATTATTTATATGCTCATCACAAAGGTATAAAAACACTTTATTATACTAGAACTCAAAAATTAAAAATAGATGATTGTGAGTCCTGTAGTATTTAATTTTTACTGTTTTTTTTATTTAATAAATTTATATTTTGAAAATAAAATACTTTAAAAGGTATGATTTTAGTGATGGAAAAAAAAGATTCTTTATCTAAAGAAGAAAAAATTTGGTTTAATATTTTTAATAATTTATCTCTGATTTATAGCGAAGAAGTTTTTAGAGAAAATTTTGCAAATATAGAAAAACCATATAAAATAGAAAAAGGTATCTTTTTTATTTTAGTTGAGAATGAGTTCATTAAAAGAAAAATGTACAATATCTATCTAGATAAAATAGAAGAAATATCTAGAAAATATACTAGCGAAAAAATTTCTTTTAGATTTATTACTTATGATGATATTATAAAAAAAGATAAAAAAGAAAATCATTTAGATTTTTTCAAACAAAATGAAAAAATAAATAATTTTAATATTTTGGATTATTGTAATTTGAACTCTAATTATAATTTTGATAATTTTGTTAAGGGAGAAAGTAATTTTTTTGCTTTTAAAATGGCTAAAAAAATTGCTGAGTCCGAAAATATTTGTATAAATCCTTTGTATATTTTTGGTTCTGTAGGTTTAGGAAAAACTCATCTTCTTCATTCTATAGGAAATTTTATTCTTAAAAAAAAAACTTATAAAAAGATTTTGTATATAAAAGCAGATGAATTTGTAGAAGATTTTACAAACCAATTAAGAAGAGAAAGAATGGATTTTTTTAAACAAAAATATAGAAATATAGATGTTCTTTTAGTTGATGATATTCAGATGATGTCTGAAGCTAAAAGAACTCAGATAGAATTTTTCAAAATTTTTGATTATTTAAATTTAAATAAAAAACAGATAGTTATAACAAGTGATAAACCTATTACAGAATTAAATAATATTATGGAAAGATTAACTAATCGTTTTAAAGCAGGATTAATTGTAGATATTCAAAAACCTGACTCTAAGCATTGTTTAGATATTTTAAAAAAAAAAATTTTTGAATTTCAAGGTTATAAAAATAAATTTGGAAAAGATGTTTTAGAATTTATTTCTAATCAATTTTGTGATAATATAAGAGAAATGGAAGGAGCTTTATTAAGAATTTTAAATTATTCTCAAATTTATGATTTAAAAGTTAATTTACAAAACACTATAGAATCTTTAGAACCATTGTTAAAAAACAAAAAATTATTTTATAAAAATAATTCTTTTTTAGAAAAATTAAAAGAAATAATAAGTGAATTTTATAATATTAATAAAGAAGATTTGAAAAATAAAAAAAGACATAATAAATACACTTTACCTAGACATATTACTATTTATATAATGAAAAGTTTTAAAGGTATATCTTTTCAAAAAATTAGTATATTTTTGGATAGAAAATATTCTTCTATTTTAAAAGCTTTTAAAAAAATAGAAAAAAAAATAAAAACTAATAACGATTTAAAAAAATCATTAGAAATTATTTTAAAAAAAATAAATAATCAAAGAGATTAAAAAAAAGATATGAATTTTGCAATAAGAAAAGATTTTTTTTTGAATTATCTAATTCAAATTCAAAAAATACTTCCTCAAAAAACTTTTTTTCCTATATATTATTGTATTAAACTTTATACTAAAGAAAATTTTTTGTTTCTAGAAGTAAGTAATATGAATATTGCTGTACAAATTAAAATAGAAAACGAAAATTTAAAAATAAAAAAAGAAGGTTTTGCAATTGTATCTGGTAAATATTTTATCGATATTATAAAAAAAATTGATTCTCAAATAATTCAAATATCTTCTATGGAAAATAATTTTTTGGTTATTAGAACTTTGTTTTCAGAATATAAATTGAAAATTATTTATTTAGATGATTTTCCTTTTATGGATTTTAATTTGGATTTTAAAAATTTTTTCGAAATAGAAATTAATCTTTTTAAAAGATTAATCAAAGAAACAAATGTGACCACTTCTAAAGATAAACATAAAAATATTGTTTTAACAGGAGTTAACTTAAAATACAAAAAACCTTTTTTAATAGCTTCATCTACAGATTCTTTTCGTTTAAGTAAAAAAAAAATAGATTTAAATTTTGATTATTATAATTTTAATATTATTTTACCTAATAAAAGTTTAGAAGAGTTGATTAAACTTTTAGAATTTGAAAAAGAAGAATGTTTAAGATTTTTTATAAATGAACAAAAGTTTTTTTTATATACTAATTCTTTGATTTTTAAAACTTCTCTTTTGGAAGGTGAATATCCAAAATTATCGAATATTGATGAAAAAAAATTTATTTATTTTTTTAAACTAAATAAAGAAAAATTAATTAAAATTTTTGAAAGAGTATCTTTATTTTTACCAAAAGAAGGTAGTATTATTGATAATGTTGTTAAATTTAAAACAAATATAAAGGAAAATATTATAGAAATTTCTTCTAATAGCCAAGAAATCGGTAATGCTTTAGAAAAAATAGATATTTTGGATAATTTTTTGTTAGAAGATGTAACTGTAGTTTTTAATATAAAGTATTTAGAGGAAATTGTAAAAATTTTTCCATCAAAAGAGATTATTTTTTCCTTTCAGAATCCTAATCAATCTTTTATTTTGTATAGTCATGAAGAAAAAACAATTTTTTATTTAATTCTTCCTTTTTTGAATAAGTAATTTTTTATAATTTTAAAAATAAATTGAAAATAAATAATTTTTATTTTTATATTTCTGAAAAAAAATTTTTTTTCATATAAAAAAAATTTTTTAAGTATAATTACTTTTTTATGTTATAAAAGGAAAAAAAATTTTTTTATTTTATTTAGTATAGTTATTTTTTTCTTTTTTTACTGATTTTTTTTATTTTTTATAAAATCAAATGATAATTATTTTTCAGTATTAAAGTATTTATTGTATTATTTTACTAATCAAACTGTTTTATTTTTGTTTTGGTCATTTTATTTTTTTTTTTTTTTTTCAGAATCAAAAAAGAGATATATTCTTTTTTTATATTTTCTTTTTTAGTTGATGTTATAATTAATTTTTTAATTTATAATATATATCTTAACCCTGTTTGTAATACAGAAAAAAGCGATTTTTTTCAAATTTTATTATAATATAAAATAAAAATTTATTTTTTAATATTATAATTTGAAAAAACGATTTAAGAATTTTAAGTATATTTCAACATTTTCTTATTCCTATATTTTATTTTATTTTTTTATTTATTTTTATTTTTCTAAAGTTACAAAAAATTTTTATACTTTCATGCATCCTTATTTTATTATTTGTCATTTTTTTCTTTTCTTTTTTTGATCAGAAAGAAACATACAACAATAAATGTTTTTTTCATTACCTTTCTATTCAATGTGGTTTATCATGACACTTTTGTAAATGATACTGTATTTTATAATTTTAATAAAAAAAAAGTAAAATTTTAGTTTTGTTAAGAATTTTAATTTTATTTTTTATATTTTTATTTTTTTTATTTTTTTGTTTTATGCAAAAAAAGATATAATAAACTTTTTTAGTTAAAAAATAAGGTTATTAAAAAATTATGATTAAAAAGAAGAGATTATTAACAGGAATCAAACCTAGTGGAGATTTAACTATAGGAAATTATTTAGGAATTATAAAGCCATTAATACTTTTTCAAAAAAAATTTCCTAAAGAATATGAATTTTATGCCTTTATAGCTGATTTGCATGCTTTGACTAATTTTCAAGAACCTTTTTTGCTAAAAAAAAGGATAAAAAACACTGCTCTTTTATATTTAGCTTCCGGATTAGATATAGACAATATTGTGTTGTTTGTTCAATCGGATATTTCTCAAAATACATATTTAAGTTATATTTTAGAATGTAATACTTATTTAGGAGAATTAAAACGTATGAATCAATTTAAGGATTATTGTTTAAAAAATAAATTTAAAAATATTAGAACTTCTTTTTTTACTTATCCTGTTCTAATGGCAGCCGACATTCTGCTTTATGATTCAGATATTGTTGTTGTAGGGAAAGATCAAAAACAACATTTAGAATTAACAAGAAATTTAGCAATACGTTTTAATAATTTATATGGTCCAACTTTTACTATACCTGATTTTATGCAAATAGGTAATACAATTAAATCTTTAACAGATCCTACCAAAAAAATGAGTAAGAGTAAAAATATTAGCAAAGAAAATGATGATAATGGTTGTATTTTTCTTTTAGAGAATTTGCAAAATATTAAAAAAAAAATTATGAAATCTAAAACTGATTCTGAAAATAAAATAAAATATGATCCTAATAATAAACCTGGAATAAGTAATCTCATTAATATATATTCTTCTTTAAAAGGATGGGATTTTGAAAAAACAGAATCATATTTTAGTGATAGTTCATATAATTATTTCAAAGAAAAATTGTCCGAATTGTTATTATCAGAAATTTCTATGATTCAAAAAAGATTTTTTTATTTTGATGAAAACACCTCTTTAAAGGAATTTTTAGAAAAAAATGCTAAAATAGTCGACATTGAAGCAAAAAAAAAAATAGATCAAGTTAAAAAAAAAATAGGTTTGAAATAGAGAGATTAAATAAAATTTATTTTTTTTTTTGTTAATGTTTAAAAATTTTTTTTAATAAATATACTTTTATTTTTTTCAAGAAATCCAAAATAAATTTAAAAAAATATAAATTTATTTCTCTCATATAATATATAATAAGTTATATGTGTTTTGATCACTATTGTTTTTTTGACATAAATAAGATTAATTTATTTTAATAAAATTATTTTTTTTGAGTTTAAAATCATTAAAAATTAAGAAGTGAATCATAATTATATATTATTAAATTTTTTTATTTTATATTATTTTATTTAGTCAAGGAGTATGAAATATATTTTTTTATGAATGAAAATTTCAAGATTAAAATATTTATTTTAATATTATCTTCTTTATTATTTTTAGGAATAATTTTATTTTTTTCTACAGATATTTTTTTAAACAAAAAAACAAAATCTTTACAAGAGGATGAAAAATCTGTTCAGTTAAAATTAAAAAATTATAGAAAAAGATTACAAGAAGTAGAAAAATTAATTAATTCAATAGAAAGCGAAAATAAAAATACTTTCGATCCTAAAAAAAAAGAAATTTTAGCCAAATTAAAAAATCCAGAAACAGCACGCACAACAATATTTGAAGTAATGGAATCTTCATCATCATATTTGAAACAATCATCGATGTCGTTTGATCTTTTGATCTTTTTGACAGCAAATACTGATGTAAATGAGTCATCCGAAAAAATTATAAATTATTTAAAAGATGAAATTTCTCATATGCAAAATGGTGAAAATGATCAAAACAAAATTTTAGAAATTCAAAGTATAATAAGTAAATTAGAAAGTGATAATGAAAGTGAAAAACAATCTGAAATAAATAACATTATTACAAAATTAGAAAAAGAAATAATGGCAAAATATAAAAACGAATATGAAAGATTTAAGAATTTAAAAGATCCAGATCCTATTAAAGTTGATTTAGAAGTAGAAAAAATGATTCAAGAATTAGAATTAGAAAAAGAAAGAAGTTTATCTGAAGATGATAATAAAGAATTAGAATCGTTAAAAGAAGAAAAAGAAAATTTAGTAAAGAAAATTAATTCAATATCATAATAATTATTATTAATTATTATTTATAAATTTTATAAATATTTTTAAATCATCGATTTCAAAAATATTTTTGTCCTAATTATTTTTTTTATTGATTATAAATTTTTTATATATGATTTTGTTTTTACTTTTTGTTTTTTTTGATTGATTTTATATTTTAAATAAATATATAAAAATTGATGAAATAGTAAAATTATTTGTAAAATTATTTTTAACTAAAAAATATTTTATTATTTCTCTTTTTTTATATATTTCTAAATTATTTAATATTATTTTTGCATATTTAATAAAATTTATTGAAATTTTTACATTTTTTTAATTTTTAAATTAATAATAATATTGACTTTTTTTTAAAATTTGATAAAATTGTCTTGGTATAATTTCGTAAAAATTATTAAATTTTTTTATTTTGTATAAAATAAACGATTTAGAAAATTAAAATATTTTTGTTAAGAACAATAAATATTAACTATTAAAGAGAGGTTTTTTTAAGTTTTAAAATGAAAAGATACGAGATAATGTATGTCTTAAATCCTACTTTAAGTGATGAAAAAATTAAAAGCATTAATAGTAGTATTAGAGATATTTTTTTAAAAAAAGGAAAAATTTTAGAATATCAAAAACCAGAGTTAAAAGAAATATCTTATCCGATTAAAAAATTCAAAGAAGGTTTTTATAATTCTTTGTTGGTATTAGCTAATAATCAAGATATTGAAGAATTTAATCATAAAGTAAATGTTACTGAAGAAATAATTCGTTTTATTTTAATTAATAGAGAGGGAAAAAAATATGATAAACAAAGTTATTTTAGTGGGAAGGATAACTAAAGAACCAGAATTAAGATTTGTTAATGAGGATATTCCTTTGGTTCGATTTACTTTAGCTGTGGATAGAAATTTTGTTAATTCATTGGGTAATAAAGAGACTGATTTTATTCGTTGTGTTGTATGGCGTAAGCAAGCTGAAAATTTAGCAAGGTATGTTTCACAAGGAGCTTTATTAGGAGTTGAAGGTAATATTCGTGTTAATTCTTTTGAAAATGAAAATAATCAAAAACAATATATAACTGAAATTTCTTGCATTTCTGTTTATTTCTTAGAGTCTAAAAAAAATAGAATTAAACAAGAAAGTAATACTGATTTTAATGATGAAAAAAAAGACAGTAGTTTTAACAAAATTAACTTAAAAAATCTTCAAAATAATAAAGATATTGAGAAAGAAACAGATTTAGAAGAGGATGTTATTAATATTGAAGAGGAAGATGGTTTACCCTTTTAAAGAATAGTTAATTTTATCAATAAAAATAATTTCAAAAAAAGGTTTTTTATAAAAATTATGAAACAATCAAAAAAATATTTTAAAAAACGTAAAAAAGTGTGTTTTTTTACACAAAATAAATTTACTTATATTGATTTTAAAGACGTAGAATTATTGAGTAAATTTATTACTAATAGAGGTAAAATTTTATCCAGTAGGACTACTGGTACATCTGCTAAATGGCAAAGAATTTTAGCGAAAGAAATTAAAAGAGCAAGGCATATGGGTTTGATTCCTTTTGTAGTTCGATAAAAAATAAACAAGAAAATAAATTATAATATTAAGAATCTTGTTTATTTTTTTTATATCATTTTATTTTTGATATATTAATTGTAAATTTAGTGAATAATAAATAATTAAAGAAAATGAGTTAATTAATAGAATGTTTGGTATATTTAAAAAAAATAATAGATATATTATATTTTTTTTAATTTTATTTTTTATTCTTCTTCATACTATATATTTTGACGTTAGTTGGATTAAAGAAATTGTTCAAGAACCAAATCGCGCATTAGAAGAAATTAAAGCTATTATTTTTTCTTTATTTATTAGTATTTTTGGAAAAATTATAATTCTTTGTGTAATAATTTGTATTTATTCTAACATTCATAAACATTTTGAAATTATAAGATTAAAAAATAGACTTGAATTATGGTCTAAATTGTCTTATTATGTGAACGATATAGGAGAAGAAGTTTTTAATGAATTACCAATAGGTATTGTTGTTATAGATTCTATTTCTAAAGAAGTTCAATGGTTAAATAATTATGCAAAGAAAATTTTTGAAATACAAGATATTGTAAATATATCTTTAAAAGAATTAAATAGTCAGATGTTTGAACTTATAGAATATAATCAAAAAAAGACAATTTTAAAATTAGATTCGAATATTTTTGATTGTATGTATAAGGAAGAATTTAATGTTTTTTATCTCTTTAATACGACCGAAAGAGAAAAAATAAAAAAACTTTATAATCAAAATACTTCATCTTTAATTTTTATTTCTTTTGATAATTTTGAAAATTCCATGAAAAAATGTGATCTAGCTGAACAATCTCAAATCAAAGTTGAATATTTTAGTGCTTTATATGATTTCAATGAAATATACGAAGGTTTTTTAAAACAATTTACAGATGATAAATTTTTGCTTTTATTAAATAGACAACAATTAGAAAAAATGATAGAAGATAGATTTTATATTTTAAAGAATATACGTAATATTTCTAATAGATATAATTTAAGAATAACTCTTTCTATGGGGGTTGCTTGTTATAACTCAAGTTATAATAAATTAGCTTCTTATGCTCAAAACGCTATTGAACTTGCTAAAAAAAGAGGAGGAGATCAAGTGGTTTTAGATATAGAAAATCAAAAAATCAAGTATTTTGGTGCTACACAAATATCTTTAAGCGAAGATTCAAAAGTTTCAGTTAGAGTTAATGCGGAAATTATAAAAGATTTTTTAAAAAATAAAGGTAATTGTTTTATTATGGGACATATTTTTCCTGACTTAGATTCTTTTGGTTCTATGATTGCTTTTTATAAAATTGCTTTATCTATTAGTAGTAATCATAATCATTATTTAATTTTAGATAAAGAAAAAATAGAAAAAAACTTTGAATTTATTTATAATGAAATAGTTAGAGAAGATAAAGATATTTCAAGAAACATTATTACTACTCAAAAAGCAGAAAAAATGATTGATGAAAATTCTTTATTAATAATTCTTGATACTCAAAGTAAGAATATTATTCATAGTCCTTCTTTATTAAATTTAACTTCTAATATTATTATTATTGATCATCATCGTTCAACAGAAGAAGTTATTAAAAACACACTATTTTCTTATATCGATTCTTCATCCTCTTCTACTTCAGAAATGTTAATAGAATTGACATATTTTTTTAATCAAAAAATAGATATTACTCCTTTAGAGGCAAGCATCATGTATGGGGGTATGATTATTGATACTAACTATTTTATTTATCGCACTAGTGCTAGAACTTTGGAAGCTGCATCACAATTAATTGCTAAAGGTGCTGATGGTTCTAAAGTTAAATTTTGGTTAAGGCAATCATTTGAAAAAATATTAGAAATTAATGAGTTAATTTCTAAAGTAGAAATTTATATGAAAAAATATGCAATTGTTAAAAGTAATAAAATATATAAAAGTAGATCTTTTTTATCTACTGTATCTGAAAATCTTTTGAATATTAAAAACATTGATGCAGCGTTTACTATTTGTAAATTAAATGAAAATTTAGTAGGAATAAGCGCTCGTTCTTACAATGATTATAATGTACAAATTATTATGGAACAAATGGGTGGTGGAGGGCATATAAATAGTGCTGCTACACAAATATATTGCGATGATATTGAAGAAGTTGTTATAAAATTAAAAAATATAATTTTTTCTGAATGTAAAGGAAATTGGAAAAATATGAAAATTATTTTATTAGAGGATATTAAAAATAAAGGTAAGAAAAATGATATTGTCGAAGTAAATATGGGTTATGGTAATTTTTTAATTAAAGAAGGAAAAGCTATTATAGCTAATAATTTAACTATAAAAGAATTACAAGATAGAAAAAAGAAGGAAGATGAAGAAAAAACAAAACATATTCTTTTATTAAATAAAATGAAAAAAGATATAGATAACAAAGAAATAGAAATAAAAGTAAAAGTAGGACCTCAAGGTAAATTTTATGGTAAAATAACTCTAAATCAAATTACTGAAATTTTTTATAAAAAATATAAAATTTTAATTGATAATAAAAAGATTTCTTTAGATAGGGGAGAAATTCATTCTGTAAATGAAAAGTATAAGGTTAATGTTATTTTAGATAAAGATATAATTGCTTTTTTTTATATTAATGTTTTAGAAGAAGATAATAAAAAAGATAAAGTGGATAAAAAAAGTGAATAAAAATTTTAAGTTACCTTATTATTTAGATGCAGAACAATCTGTTTTGGGTATTATTTTTTTAGACCCTAAACAAATAATTAATATTATTAATCGTTTAGAAGTTGATGATTTTTTCAATATAGATCATCAACGTATTTATTCTGTTATGAAAGAACTTTATTATCAAAGAAAGGAAATTGATTATTATTCCGTTTATATTTTTCTTGAGGAAAAAAAACAAAATATCGAAGGTGGTAAAGATTATTTAATTAAATTAGGTAGTTTATTTCCTTCAATTTATCATTTAGATAATTATATTGATTTTTTACTTGAAGCTTCTCTTAAAAGAGAAATTATTAATGCTGCTTCTACTATTGTTTATGATGGAGTTAACAACAGTGATATAGATTCACAGAGTTTTTTAAATTTTGCTGAAGAAAAAATTTTTAAAATTTCTCAAAGAAAAAAAAATAGCAATTTTATAAGAATTAATTCTTTATTACATGAAATAAAAGAAAAAACAATTAATATAAGACGAGAACATAATATTATTGGTTTAAGTAGTGGTTATGAAAATTTAGATGAGATAACTTTAGGTTTTAAACCTGAAGAATTAATTATTTTAGCAGCTCGCCCTTCTATGGGTAAAAGTAGCTTTATGATGAATATAGCTGTTAATATAGCTCAAAAAAATAAAAAATCCAAAGCTTCTGTAGCTATTTTCAGTTTAGAGATGTCTAATGAACAATTAGGAACTAGAATTTTAAGTTCTATAAGTGAAATACCTCATAAACAAATTCAATTAGGTATTTTGAGCGAAAAACAGATAAATATACTTAATGCTTCTATTTATCAGTTGGAAAATTTGAATATTTATTTTGATGATACTACCACAGTTAATATTTTGGATATAGTATCACAATGCAGACAACTTAAAAATCAAAATAAATTAGATATAGTTATTATTGATTATTTACAATTAATAAAAAAACCTAGTAAATCTAATAATCATTTTTGGAATAGACAAGAAGAAGTATCCGATATTTCCAAAAGTTTAAAACAAATGGCTAGAGAATTAAAAATTCCTGTGATTGCTTTATCTCAATTATCAAGAGAAGTGGAAAAAAGAGAAGATAAAAGACCTATTTTATCTGATTTAAGAGATTCTGGTAGTATTGAACAAGATGCTGATATTGTAATGTTTTTATATAGAAAAAGTTATTATAATAAATTTAAAAATAAAGAAAATGAAATTAATAATGATATAAAAGGTTATACAGAATTAATTATTGCTAAAAACAGAAATGGAGCAACAAGTACAAAAACTTTTAATTTTGATTCTAATTGTTTGTTATTTTATGAAGTAGAGTTGAATAAAGAAGTTTATTAGTTTTAAATATAGATTTTAATTATATTAATTATTTTAATATATGTTTAATATTTTTCGAAAGAGAAAAAATTTGTACAAATGTTTGAAGAGATAGATATTATAAAAAAAAAATATTTTGATTTTAAAAAAAAAATTTCAGAAAATCATAAAGATTTTATAAATATTGATTTGTTAAAAAAAATACATAATTTAGAAAAAATTATCTTACTTTATGATGAATATATTTTATTAAAAAAAGAAGAAAAAAAGATAATTGAAATTATTAAGAATGATAAAAACGAGGATAATGAATTAATTATTTTAGCTAAAGAAGAATTGAAAATCTTGAGAGATAGAATTCAAAAAACTAATTTGCAGCTGAAAGAAAAAATTTTTTCAAAAAAAGAAGAAGAATATAATGGAGTTGTTATTGAAATTCAAGGAGCAGCAGGAGGTAATGAATCTCATTTATTCGCTGCTGATTTATTTCGCGCTTATATGAAATATTCTGAAAATAAAAAATGGAAAACAGAAGTAGTTAATTATAACACAGGTTTTAAAAATGGTTTTTCTTTTATAGAATTTTTAATTTATGGTAAAGATGTTTATTCTTTTTTAAAATATGAATCAGGAATACATAGAGTTCAAAGAGTCCCGATAACTGAAAAAAAAGGACGAATACATACTTCTACTGTAAAAATACTTGTTATCCCAGAACAAAAAAAGATAAATTTAGATTTAAATTGGAAAGATATTAGGGTAGATACTTTTAATGCAAGTGGTCCAGGTGGACAATCTGTTAATACTACTAAGTCTGCCGTAAGATTAACACATTTACCAACTAAAATAAGTGTTGCTTGTCAGATTGCTAAAAGTCAACATCAAAACAAAGAAAAAGCTTTCCAGTTATTAAAAAATAGAATATTTTATCAAATTTCTAATTTCCAACATGAAAAACAGAATATTATTAAAAAGAAAGTTTTTGGAAAAGGAGAGAGAAGTGAAAAGATAAGAACTTATAATTATTCTCAAAATAAAATTGTAGATCATAGATTTAATTTAACTTTTTATAAGTTAGATCTTTTTATGGATGGTAAAATAAATATAGTAATTGATCATATCATAGAAGAATTTAATAAAAAAAAAATAAAAAAAGAATTTTAGTGTTAAATATAAATGAAAAATAATGAAAAAAAAATTATAATTTTTCCTACAGATACTGTTTATGGTATAGGTACAAAAATTGATGATATAGAAAATTTAAAAAAAATTTATCAAATTAAAAAGAGAAATTTGGATAAACCAATATCTGTTCTATTTTATTCATTAGATCAGATTGAAAAAATAGTATTTATTGATGATAATATAAGGAAGATAGCTGATATTTTCTGGCCAGGACCTTTAACTTTAATTGTTTATACTCAAAATCCTTCTTATTTTTGTATAAAAGAAGAAAAGATGGGTATCAGGATTCCTAATCATCCATTAGCCTTGAAAATATTAAAAAAACTAGGTCCTTTAAGAACAACTTCTATTAATAAGAGCGGGCAACCTTCTTTAAATAATTATCAAAAAATTAAAGAAAAATATGGAAATAAAGTTGACTATGTATATCCTGATAATTATAAAAATTTATCATCGGGCATTTCTTCAACTATTATTGATACTACAACTGTTAAATGGCAAATAATTAGAAGAGGAACTCCTAATATTTTAAAAAAATTAAATAAATTTATTTTCAAACATTTCCATTAGAAAAAAAATTTCTAAGTTATTTTTTAATAATATTTTTTCTTTTTTTATTTTATAGACTAAATTAGAAAAAAATAAAAATAAACTTTTAATTTTTTCTATTTTTAAGTTTTTAGATTCTTTAATTATAAAGTTTATTTCATTTTCAGAATATTTAAAAAAATATTTAAAAATAGATATTATTTTTTCTTTATTTTTTTTTTCTTTTTTTATTTGTTTTATAATAATAAAATCTTTTAATTTTTTTAAAATTTGACTTATTATTAAGAAAAAGTTTTGTTTTTTATCTATTATTGTTTTTTTAATAAATATAAAATTATCTATTAATCTTTTTTTATTTAAAAATGAATTGATTAATAAAAAAATATTCATATTTTCAGAATATATTAACTGATCTATTATTTTTTCATTATCAATAATTTTATTATTAAAATTCCAATAATAAAGTTTTATTTTTTCAATTTCTCTATTTAATAAGATTAAGTCTCCGTTTGTTTTTTCAATAATTTTATAAACTATTTTATTTTTTATGATAAAATTATCTTTTTTAAAAATATTAAAAACATAAGGAATTATTTCTTTTTTTTGAATAGGATTTATTTTTTTAATCAAAAAATATTTTTCAAATATTTTTTTTATATCAATATTAAAAGTATCCTTTTTTTCTACAAAATAAAGAAAAATATCTTTTCTTATTTTTTTAAAATAATTAAATAAAAAAGAAAAATTAGTAATAGATTTATTTTTATTTTCATTATTAATCAGTAAAGATATATTTTCTATCAAAATTACTTTTTTATCTGCAAACAATGAATTAGTATTAATTTCTTCCTCTAAATTTTGTATTATATCTTTATAATTATCTTTTTCTATTTTATAATGAACAAAATAGTATTTATTTTTTTCACAAAATTTTTTTAGAATATTTTTTTGTTTTTCTTTAAAAAAATTTTGCTCATAAAAAAATAAATTTAAATAATATATTTTCAAAAAAATGAAAATCCTTTCATTTATTTATTTTGTTTTTATTATTTTGTATTGCTCTAGGATGATATTGGAGATAAATTTTTTTTAAATATTTTTGACTAATATGAGTATAAATTTGAGTTGTTGAAATATCTTTATGGCCTAAAATATTTTGTAAACTTATTAGATCAATTCCGTTTTCAAGTAAATGAGTGGCGAAAGAATGTCTAAGACTATGTGGAGAATAATTTAATTTTAAATTAGTTAATTTTAACTTACTTTTAAAAATTTTATAACAACCTTGTCTAGATAAACGCTCTCCTTTTTTATTTAGAAAAACATAACAAACTTCTTTTTCTTTATTTAATAAAAAAGGACGTATTTTTGTTAAATAGTAATTTATAGTTTTACAAGAATATTTAGTAATAGGAACAATTCTTTCTTTATTACCCTTTCCCATAATATTAATATACAAATTTTTTAAATTTAAATCGTTTATAGTTAAATTTAAAAGTTCTGTTACCCTTAACCCTGAACCATACATTAGTTCGAAAATAGCTCGATTTCGAAAATCTAAAAATGATTTGTTTATGTTTATTTTTTTAAGAAATAAAAAAACTTCTTTTAATGATAGAACTAAAGGTAATTTTTTACTTATTTTAGGTGTTTTAATACTTTGAACTACGTTTTTTTTAATTTTTTTTTCTAATTTTAAAAAAAAATGAAATTTTTTTATTACAACTATTTTTCTTGCTAAAGTTTTACTACTTATTCTATTTTTATTTTTTATGTAAGATAAAAATATAGATACGTTTTTTTGAGTAATTTTATTTAGATATTTGATTTTAAGATTATTTTGTATAAATTTTAAATATTGTTTTATATCATTTATATATGAATAAACAGTATTATGAGATAATAATATCTCATTTGTTAAATAAAACTCAAATTTTTTTAAAAAGGTTTTCATTTGATTTTATTAATTTCTTAATTGAGAAATTATTAACTATAAAATATATTATATATCCTGTTATGAATATTTTAGTCATAGATAAAATAAGAGATTTCCATTCTAATTCTCTTTTAAAGAAAAAAAGAATAAATACTGCAATGAGACAAATTAAAAAATTAGATATAGTTATATAAAAAGATATGTCTTTTTTTTTATAATTGGATAAATATTTAGCAATAATATCTGTTCCTCCTGTTGAACTACCAATTTTTATTGAAAAACCATGAGCTATACCAGCTAGTATAGAAGTTATAACTATTCTAAAGAATGAAATTAAAAAATCTCCTTCCGGTTTGAATAAACCAAAACAGTTTCTCATTTTTTTTAAATGACCATTATCTCCATTTATCTGTTGTGCTAAAATTATTATAAAAATAAATAAAAAAACACTATTTATAAAAGAATTAATAGTAAATTTAGAATCTAATTTCGGGAAAGCTATAAAAACAAATAACATAATATTAACCAGACCATAAAATAATCCGGCAAAAACACCATTAAAATCATTATTTTGAGTATATTTGAATAAAAAAGGAATATTTACTAAATAACCTTTATCCCCTGCGTCTTTGAGGATTTTGGCTATAGCATCTCCGATACCATGAATACCAGTAGTATAAATTTTTATATCATATTGACCACTAACAAAAAGAGCATCTGATAAAATATATATAAGGCTACAAAAAATTCCTATTGCAATAATTTTTAAATCAATTTTTGTTTCTTTTTTTTTCAACATATATTAATATTTTTTTCTTTCATTTTTTATAATTTATTTTTTTTTAATAGATAAAACGCAACGTTTACATAATTCATTTTTTTCTTTTTTTTCTATAATATTCCAACATCTAGGACATTCACTTCCTAAAGCTTTAACTATTTTAATTTTTAGTTCTTTAGATTCTTTTATTTCTAGTTGTGAAATAATTAATAATTGATTAAAAATTTTTGTTATTTTTAAATCATTTAGAATTTTTATATATTTTTCTGGTAATTCTAAAATTATTTTTGCACTTAAAGATTTATTAATAATTTTATTATTTCTTGCACATTCTAGTTCTTTAAGTATTAAATCTCTTAATTGAAAAAATAATTTATAACTTTTTTTTATTTCATTAAATTTTTTATTATTAAATAAAATATCAATTTCTTTTTTTTTAGGAAATGATTCTAAATATATATCTTCTTTTTTATTTAAACAGAAAAAATATTTGTATGCTTCTGATGTTGTATGCGGAATAATAGGCGTAAGTATTTTTAACAAATTTTTAAGAATATCATATATATTAGATTGAATTATTCGTCTTTCTTTATTATTTTCTTTTTCAATATATAAAATATCTTTTGAAAAATCAAGATAAAAAGAACTCATTTTATTATTAATAAACAAATATAATAAATTTATAATTTTTTCAAAATTATGTTTTTCGTATAAATATATAACTTTTAATACAATTTCATAAAATTCTAAAATGAATATTTGATGAAAAGTAGTTCTTTTTTCTAAAATTACGTAGTTTTTTTTAGGATCAAAATTATTTAAATTACCTAACATAAAACGTAAAATATTTCTTATTTTTCTATATTTTTCTTCTATTTGTCTTAAAATTGTTAAATCTAATTTAACATCTATATTATAGTTAATACTAGCAACCCATAATCTTAGAATATCTGATCCTTTTTTCTCGATTATATTTAAAGGATTTATAACATTATTTAATGACTTACTCATTTTTTGTCCTAATCCATCTAAAACAAATCCATGTGTAATTATTTTTTTATATGGAATTTGATCAAAAGCAGCTACAGATGTTATTAAAGATGAATTAAACCAACCTCTATATTGATCAGATCCTTCTAAACATATATCTGAGGAAATAAATTTAGATGAAAATTTTTGAAATATGCTATAACTTGTTCCAGAATCAAACCATACATCTATAATATCTTGTTCTTTAATAAATATATTGTTTGGACTTTTAGGATGTTTATAGTTCGGAGGTAATAATTTTTGTGAATCCCATTCAAACCAAATTGATGATCCATGTTTTTCAAATAGATTAGCTATATGATCAATTAAATTTGAATCTAAAATAGGATTTTTGTCTTCAGTATAGAAAATTGGTATAGGAACCCCCCATGTTCTTTGTCTACTTATTACCCAATCTTTTCTATCTTTTATCATATTAACCATTTTTATTAGACCCCAATTAGGAATCCATTCAATTTGCTTTATTTTATCTAATAAATTATTTCTAATTTTTTTAATATTCAGAAACCATTGTGGAATAGCTATAGAAATTACAGGTTTTTTAATTCTATCATCGTGAGGGTATGAATGATTTATAATTTCTGATTTTAAAATAATATTTTGTTTTTTTAAATCTTCTACAATGAGTTGATTAGCTTTTTGATAAAAAATACCTTGATATTTACCTGATATTTCAGTCATACATCCTTTTTTATCCACACTAGATAGTATAGGTAGATTATTTTTCTTTCCTACTAAAAAATCATTTTCACCATGTCCTGTAGCTATATGTACTAATCCTGTTCCTTCTTCTTCGGAAACAAATTCATCTGAAATAATTTCTCCTTTTTTAGAATTACAAAAATAATTATTTTCATATATTGTATTTACTAAAAAAGAACCTTCAAAATCTTTAATAATTTTTATTTCTTTCCATTCATCAATTTTTTTTTTAATTTTTTCTAATGTTTTAGCTCCTACTATATATTTATCATTATTGGATGTAGAAAAAAGATAATATTTTTTTTTAGGATGCACACAAACAGCCACATTAGCTGGTAAAGTCCATGGAGTTGTGGTCCAAACTAAAATTTTTGCATTTTCAAAAATATTTTTGCTAATAATTTTAAAAGTAAAAAAAATTGATATAGATGAACATTTTTTATATTCTATCTCTGATTCAGCTAGAACAGAATTTAAAAAAGGAGACCAGTAAATATTTTTGAGATCTTTGAAAATTAGATTTTTTTTAACTATTTTTCCAAAAATACGAACTTGATCTGATATAAAAGATTTATTTAAAGTTAAATAAGGATTATCCCAATCAGCCATTATTCCTAATCTTTTAAAACTTTTTTTTTGTTTTTCTACAAAATCTAAAGCAAATTTTTTGCATTTTAGTAAGAAAATATTTTTATCTTCTATTTTTTTTTTATTTTCTTTTTTTAAAACAGCAATTTCAATTGGTAAACCATGATTATCCCAACCTGGAATAAAAGGTGAATAGAAACCTTGCATTGTTTTAAATCTTAAAATAAAATCTTTTAGAATTTTATTTAATGCATGACCTATATGAATATCACCATTTGTATAAGGTGGCCCATCATGTAATATAAAAAGATTATTTTTTTTATTTTTTTCTAAATTTTTTTTATATAAATTAATATTATCCCAAAAGTATTCTATTTCAATTTCTTTTTTACTCAAATTAGCTTTCATTGGAAAATCGGTTTGAGGCATTAATAAAGTTTGTTTAAAATCACCATTATTAAACATTATAATTTTTCTCCTAATTAAAGTAAATAGCAAATTAAATGTAATTTTTAAATTCAATTTTTATTTAAATTTTATTTTTAATGTTAAATATAAAAATAAAATTTAAACATTAAAGAAAAAAGTTATTATATCTCCATCTTGAACTAAATATTTTTTGCCTTCAAGTCTTATTTTACCTCTTTTTTTTAAATTAATTAAATCTTGATATTTTATTAGATCTTCATAATTAAAAACTTCTGCTTTGATAAAACCAATTTGAAAATCTGTATGTATAATTCCAGCACATTCTGGAGCTGTCATACCTTTTAAAAAAGACCATGCTTTGCTTTCTTTTTGTCCTGTAGTGAAATAAGTTTGCAAATTGAGAATTTCGTAGCTTTTTTGAATAATTTGATTCAATGCATTATTTTTTATTTTATATAATTTTAGAATTTTATTTTGTTCTTGGATTTCAAATTCAAGTATTTTTTTTTCTAATATTATACATATTGGTATGAAATGAATATTTTTATTTTTACTGTAGTTAATTATTTGTTGAAAAAAAATATTTTCTGATAAATTATTTAAGTCTTTCTCTTCAAAATTTCCTATATATATTTTTGGTTTAAAAGAAATTAAATTAAAATTTTTTATTGTTTTTATTTCTTCATTGCTTAATTCTTTTTGATATATTTTTTTTTCTCCTAATGAAAATAAATATTCTTTTATTTTTTCTAAAATTTCTATTTCTTTCAAATTTTGTTTATTTGTTTTTTTAATACGTCTTTCTATTTGTTCTAAATCAGATAAAATAATTTCTGTTTCTATAATTTCTATTTCCTCTATAGGATCAACTTTTTCCATTACATTAACAATATTTGGGTTATCAAAACATCTTATAATATGACATATAGCATCTACATCTCTTATATTGCTTAAAAATTGATTCCCTAATCCTTGACCTTTAGAAGCATTTTTAACTAATCCTGCTATATCTACAAATTCTATTTGTGTTGGAATTTTTTTTTGAGATTTGAATATATTAGCTAAAGCATCTAATCTTGGTTCTGGCACAATAACAATACCTTTATTTGGATTTATGGTAGCAAATGGATAATTTGCTTCTAATACTTTTGATTTAGTCAAAATATTAAATAAAGTGGATTTTCCAACATTTGGTAAACCTACAATACCAACTTTCATAATATTATCTTTAATTCCTTTCTTATTATTGTTTTAAAAATAAATGAATTTTCAATTTATTAAATTTTATTATATAATTAAAGTAACATAATATAAATACAAAATATAATTTGAAAATTTATCTATATAAAAATTAGTTTTAATAATCATTTAAATTAAATTATTATAAGTTTAATAATAAATCAATTTTTAATTTTATAAAAAATAGGTTTAAAAAACGCATATTAAATATTATATACTATTTTTTTATTGAATATTAAATTAAAAAGTATGTTTGTTTTTTTATATTATGTATTTATATTTATTATTTTTTTAATTAAAGGAGATTTTAGGATATTATATTATGTTTTGTATTAAAAAAAAAATTCCTGTAGGCATATCCGGAAGACATGTTCATTTAACACAAGAAACTATAGATATTTTATTTGGTAGTTTTAATTATCAATTAAAATGTTTTAAAAATTTAAAACAAACAGGTCAATATGCTGCTGAAGAAAAAATTGATGTTTTAAGCGATGAAGGAAAAATTTTAATCGGTGTTCGTGTTTTAGGACCTGTTAGAAATTTTAATCAAGTAGAAGTAAGTCAAAGCGATAACTTAAGATGTAAGTTTAATGCGCCTATTAGATCATCTGGAGATATTAGTAATTCTGGACAAGCTACTCTTATTGGACCAAAGGGACAAGTAAAAATATCAGAAGGTGTTATTATTCCGGATAGACATATACATTTAAATAAAAAAGACGCAGAAGAACTAAAAGTAAAAGATAAACAATTAGTGAATATTAAAATAGAAGGTATTAAACCAGGTATTTTAGGTAAAGTTTTATGTAGAGTAGATAATAGTTTTGTTTTGGAATGTCATTTGGATACTGATGATGGAAGTGCTTTTTTACTAAAAAATGGTGATTTTATTCGATTATTAGATGAAATTTTAGTTTTTTAAAATTTATTTTTTTTATATTTGAATAAATATAAATAAAATCAGAAAGAGATATTTTATTTATTAAAAATTATGACTAATTTTTTTGAATTTAAAAAAAACAAAGAGTTAGAAAAAAAATTAGATAAATTCTTAAAACCAGAAGTTTTTAGAGATCCTATTTATGGTTATATTTATTTTGATTATGTATTTCTTAAAAAAATAGTTGATACTAGTGTTATGCAAAGATTAAGAAGAATTAAACAATTAGGTTGTGTTAATATTGTTTATCACGGCGCTGAACATTCACGTTTTACTCATAGTTTGGGAGTATATGAACTAGCTAGAAAATTTTTAGAAACTAATTCTTTTTTTTTAAACAATAAAATTCATTTAAGAACAAAGTTATTACTTTTAACTTCATCTTTATTACATGATGTAGGTCATGGAGCATATTCTCATGTTTTTGAAAATATTTTTAAAACTAAACATGAAGATAAAAGCGCTCAAATTATAGTTTCTAATTCTGAAATTATTTCAATATTAAACGAAATTGATGAAGAGTTTAAACATGATGTATCTTCTATTATTAAAAAAAAAGGTAAATTTAAATTGATAGAACAGCTTTTATCTAGTCAATTAGATTTTGATCGTTTGGATTATTTGAAGAGGGATGCTTTTTTTGTAGGAGTTAGTTATGGATTTATCGATACTGATAGGCTTATAAGGATCATAGATATTGAAAATAATCAAGTTGTTTTTAAGCAAAGTGGTGTTTCTTCTATAGAAAATTATTTAATAAGCAGATATCATATGTATAATCAAGTTTATTATCATCCAAAAGTTATAGGTTATTCTATTATTTTAGAAAAAATTTTTCATAGAATCCAATATTTAGTTAATTCAAAATATGCTTTTGATTTAGAATCCATTATTTCTTTATTTAAAAAATTTATAAAGAATAAAAATAATATTAATTATTATTTAGAAATAGATGATTTTTATATTAATAGTTTAATTTTTTATTTTAAAAATGAAAAAGACTTGATTTTATCTAATTTATGTAAAGATTTTTTAAATCGTAATATTTGGTCTTTTTCAGATAAAAACGATATATTTAATAAAAAAAGTAAAATTTTAAATAGTTTTAAAAATGAAGAGGAAATTTTTTATTATACCCAAGAAAAAAAAATAACCCCAAATACTTATTGCGAAAATAAAAAAAATTTTGGTGAACAAATTTTAATTTATAATTTGGATAAAAATAAAAAAAATAAAATTCAAAAATTAAGTAAAAAGTCATTTTTTATTAATTGTTTAATACAAAATAAAAAAAAAAATTTCAAGTTTTTTTATAGAAAACAATAAAATAAATATGAAATTTATAAATAGATAAAAAAATGGAAAATAAAAAACACATATTTAAAAAAAAATATGGACAAAATTTTTTAAATGATAAAAATTTATTAAAATTAATTTTACAAAAATCAGATTTTCAAAATAAAAATGTTGTAGAAATCGGATCAGGCAAAGGAGTTTTAACTCGTTTAATATCTAAAAAAGCTAAAAAAGTTTTAACATATGAAATTGATAAATCTTTAAAACCTTTTTTAGAATTTGATAATTATAAAAATATTTTTGTTATTTATGATGATGTTTTAAAAAGAGATTTTGTTTTAGATTTTAATAAATATTTTTCAAAAGAAGATTTAGTTATGATTGGTAATTTACCTTATAATATAACAAGTCCTTTAATATTTAAAATTTTATTTCTAGATAGAGTTAAAAGTTTTATTTTTCTTATTCAAAAAGAAATGGGATTGAGAATTTTATCTAGAGAAAAAAAAAAATGTAATTGTTTTTTAAGTGTTTTTTTACAATCTTTAACTAATATTACTAAAATTAGAGTTGTTAAAAATACTTCTTTTTTTCCAAAACCTAAAGTTGATGGAATAGTTTTAAAATTTGATAAATTGTTATTAAGCGAAAAAGAAAAATTATTTATAAAAAATGAATTTTTTTTATTTTTAAAAGCTTCTTTTTGTTATAAAAGAAAAAAACTAATAAATAATCTAAGTATTAATTTTTCAATATCAAAAGAGAAAATATTGTTTTTTTTAAAAAAATATCAAATACCTTTGAATATTAGAGCGGAACAAATAGATATTTTAAGATTTAAAGAAATATCCAGTTTTTTTTATAATTTTTTTCATAAAGATTTAATTTGTAAAACATATTAATATAATAAACTATAAAATTATATGATAACAAAGTTATAAATAAAACTATATCTATTAATAATATGATAGAATACTTTGTAGAATATATTAATATAATTAATTACTTAAAAAAAGGTAAAAATGGGGGAATAAAAATGAAAATTACCTACATTAGAATCAAAAAAATTAAAGAAAACACAAAAAGTAGGTTATTATTTTTGTTAAAAGGGATTGCTTCAATAACTTTTGATAATGCTTTTGTAGTTCATAATATAAAAATTTTTGAAAATGAAAAGGGTGTTTTTTTAGGAATGCCAAGTATTAGAAGAAAAATAAAATTAGAGTTAGAGGAAGAAATTAAAAAAGAAGAATTAGAAATAAAAAAAATAGAAGAATTTATATTAACACATGGATATGAAAATATAGATAAAGAAAAGTTTGAAAAAAGAAAAGAAGAATTAAAGAAAAAGAAAAGAAGACGTTTTTTAGATATTGCTAATCCTATTAATTCAGAAACTCGTCAAATTATAGTTAAAGAAATTTCTCATTATTATAAAGAAATGATAACAAATTCAAATGATAGAATAGAGATAAAATTAAATAGTGATGTTGATTATAATAATTTTCATGTTACTTCTGTTAGGATTAAAAAAAAATATAAAAGTCAAAATAGATTAAAAGGAATTGCTTCTATAACTTTTGATAATTCTTTTGCGGTACGTAATATTAAAATAATTCAAGGTGATGAAGGCATTTTTATTGCTATGCCTAGTGTTCCTAAATTTCCTAAGGAAGATGATGGAATTAAGGAAGATGATGGAATTAATGATAATATTAAAAAATTTAAGAAAAATTATCTAAATAACAAAAAAAATGCAGATTCTGAAGTAACTGATAATAATGATGAAGATTCACCAGAATTTTTAGATATCGCTCATCCTATTAATTCAGAAGTTAGAAATAAAATAGAAAGCGTTATTAAGAAATATTTTGAAGAAATGATTAAAAGATCAGAAGATAGTATAGAGATAGAGAATTTATAGTTAATAAAATTAAAAAATAATTGTCATAATAATTTATATTGAAATTAAATATTAAAAAATAGATAACTAAAAAATTTTTTATTTTTTTACTATTATAATTTTGATTTTATTATTTTAATTTCATTTTATATTTATAATTAAATTTTTTAATTGTCAAATTTTATATTTTTTAATATTAAAAATAAATTTTTATCAATATTTAATTAATATTACAGAATAATATTTAATATATATTAGGAGAAGTTTATATTGAATCAATATTTAAAAAAAAATGAAAAAAAGCATTTTTTTCTTTTTTTTTGTGGAGTTTTATTTTATTTTTTCTTTTTTGTTCCTTTAAATTTTGTTCATATTAATAAAATTTTATTTAAAAATTATGATAGCAATTGTTTATTACAATTTATAATCACGATATTTATTTTGTTTTTTTCTGGTTATCATATTATTATTGAAGGTTTTGTATTAACTTATCAAAATTCAAGAAAAGAAGGTAAATTCACTCCTAATATTCATATATTGATGATTTTAGGAGCTTTAGGTGCTATATATTTAAAAGAATTTAATGAAGCTAATTTGTTAATTATTATTTTTGCAGGAGCTAATTTTCTAGAGGAGTATATCGAAAATAAAAGTCATAGGGAAATTAACAATCTTTTTAAGATTACTTCTGAAAAAGCAAGATTATATCATGAAAATGGTGATTTTACTTTAATAGAAACTAAAGAATTAAAAATAGGTGATAAAGTATTAATTTTGAATGGTGATCAAATACCTTCGGATGGTATTATTATTTCAGGAAGCTCTTTTATAGATGAATCTAACATAACTGGCGAGAGCATGCCCATAGAAAAAAAAGAGGGTGATAAAATTTTTGGTAGTAATATAAATTTAACTAATAGTTTGATTGTTGAAATTACCAAAACCGTTGATAATGCTATTTTTAACAAAATTCTTAAAATAAGTCAAAAAATAAAGAAAAAAGTTTCTAAGAAAGCTTCTTTTATAAAAAAAATAGAACCTTTTTATGTTAGAACTGTTATTTTGATAGTTTTATTAGTTTTATTTATTAGTTCTATAATAAGTCAATTACGTTTTAATTTTCCATTTTTTGGATATTTTAAATTTGAAAATATTTTTAAAAAAATGATGGTTTTTTTAACTGTATCTTCTCCTTGTGCTTTGGCAGTTTCTGATATTCCAGCCACTTTATCTGCAATTTCTAATTTGGCTAAAAAAGGAATTTTATTAAAAAATGGTAAATCTTTAGATGTTTTTTCTAATATTAGGGCTATTATTTTTGATAAAACAGGAACTTTAACTGAAGGAAAACCTTATGTTGAAAAAATTATTTTTAATTCTTGTAATTCTATAGATGAAGATAAAAAGGAGGAATATTTAAATATTTTGTTTGAAATGGAAAAAAATACCAATCACCCTATATCCTTTGCTATACAAAAATATTTAAAAAATATTATAAAACCATTGAACAATAAAAGAATAAATGTATCAAATTCTGTTGGTATAGGAATAAAATATGAAGAAGGCAAAAGTAGTTATAATATAGCTAAATATAATTATTTTAATAATTCATTTTATTGTATATCTGATAATATTAAAAAAGAAACTGAAAAATTTTTATCTCAAGGTAAAACAGTTATTTATTTTAGTCATAATGAAAAAATAATAATGGTTATTGCTTTATCTGATAAAATAAGGTCTTCTTCTAAAAATATGATTCATTATTTTAAAGATAAAAAAATTAAAACTGTAATGTTGACGGGTGATAATGAAAAAGTAGCTGAATATACAAATTCTTTTTTGTTATTAGATTTATGTTTATCTAATTGCTTGCCTGAAGATAAACTTGAATATACAACAAAGATTAAAAAAAAATATAATCCTATAGCAATGATAGGTGATGGAGTTAATGATTCTTTAGCTTTAGTTAATTCTGACGTTTCTATAACTTTTCAAGAAGGAAGTGATATTGTTATTGAATTATCTGATATAGTTTTAATACAAAATGATTTGGGAAAAATAATTTATACTCATCAATTATCAGTTAAATTAAATAAAATTGTAAAACAAAATATAATTTTTTCTATTTTAGTTATTATTATCCTTTCTATTACAAATTTTTTTGTTACTATTCCTTTCCAATGTGCTGGCATTTTACATGAAACTAGTACTATTTTAGTTATTTTAAATTGTTTAAGAGTTTTGAAATAAAAATAATAGAATTATTACTAATAATAATAATTAATTTTTTTTTTAATTAATATTATTTTATTATTATCATTATTTATTAGTTATTTTTTATTTTTTTTAGAATATTGTTTATTTTTTAAATAATATATTGTATAATCATCTATGAGTGATATGTTTTTTTCTTGATGAAAAATTTTTTATTAAATACAGTCATTCTTTAACAAAATTTAATATTTTGTTAATTAAAAAAAATTTTGTTAATTAAAAAAAATTAAAAAAAATTAAAAAAAATTAAAAAAAATTAAAAA
>NZ_VWXM01000005.1 GCF_009268105.1 Candidatus Phytoplasma sacchari | reverse complement strand
TAGATTAGTTTTTGAATATCCTACTATTTCTCTTAAATCCTCTTCATAAAAGGGAGTATCAAAATGATTTATTCTTACACAAACTTCTATATTATATTGATTATAATTGAAAAAATTAATCATATTTTTAGTTAATTCTCTAGCAGCATCTTTTTCTTCTAAACTGATAGAATCTTCTAAATCAAACATCACAGTATCCATTTCATATGAAATTATATCTTTGAATAAAGAAGATTTGTTACCAGGCACAAATAACATTGTTTTTCTATTTTTTTTCATTTTTTACCTTTTTTACTTTTTTTACCTTATTTTAGAGAAATTAAAAAAAATAATAAAAAATTAAATCATTTTTTGATTATTTTTTTTGCTTATTTTTTCTCATTCTATTTAAAACTGTTATTATACGAGATTTTATAACTTCATCAATTGCCCCTTGGTCTTGAATGATCAAATTACAAGAATTAATATTTTGTTCTTTTAAAATTTTTAAAGAAATTTTTTTTATTCTTGGTCCGAATTGTCTTATAAAGGGCGAACTAATGGAAAGATTAATTTTTTTTTCTTCATTTTGTTCAATACTTACTAAACAATCTCCTGATTCTAAAGAACCACAAAAATTGATTGTGTTATTATTTGTTTTTTTTATTTCTTTTTTTTCATTATATATCAAATTAATCACATCTTTCTCTTATAATTTGTTTCGAGATATTTATATATTTTTTTGCTAAATTCGCTATTTCTTCTTCATTTATTTTTTCAGATATTCCTCCTAAAATCCCTGTAATACCTACAGCTAAAACACCTGCGTCAAAATAAGATTTTATGTTATTTAAATTTATACCACCTGTAGCTAATATATTAAAGTTAGGAAATGGTTGTTTTATTAATTTTAATGTTTCGCTAGATAAAAAAGTTGCAGGATATAATTTGAAAATTTTAGCTCCTTGTTTAGTAACTTTATACATTTCATTTACAGTCATAACTCCAGGAATATATAAAATATTGTTTTCTAATGACCATTTTAGAATTTTTTCATTATAAATAGGAGATACTAAATATTCAGCCCCCATTTCTACAGCTTTTTTTGCTTCTTCAAGTTTAAGAACAGTACCTGCTCCTATAATAATTTCATTATATTTTTTTTTAGTTTCATAAATTAACTGAAAAGAATTAGGTATAGTTAAGGTTATTTCTGCAAAAAAAAACCCATTTTCAATCGTATTTTTTAATATTTTTTTTGCATCTTCAAATTTTTTTGTTCTTACAATTACACTTATAGGGTTTTTTTTTAATTTTTCTATGTGTTTATCAATTTTATTTGTCATTATTTAAATAATTTCTTTCTATTTTTAATGTTTAAAATATTTTAAATTTAACAAAAATTTTTTTTAATTTATTTTAAATAATATTTTTATTTTATTAGCAATCAAAAGAGTAAAGAAAAAAAAGAAAAAGAGTTATAACACAAAGATCTGCACATCCTCCAGGTGATATCTTTTGTTGTTGAAAATATTCGTTTTCTTTAATGATTTTTTTTTTAAAAAATTCAAAATTTTTGTTTATTAAATCATTAATCAAAATGTGAGCTTTTATTTTTACTTTTTTTGTTTTTTCATATCCTATTTTAGATATTAAAGTAGTATCATCTATTTCTTTTAGATAAAATATTAATAAACATAAATAGATGTCTTTTTCTTTTAAATGAGGATATTTTTTCAAACATTTTTGTATAAATAAAATACCTTTATCAAATACAATTTCATAACCTTTTAATGCTTCTCCCCTAGCTCCTTTGATTTGATATTTATGAAATATTTTTTCTCCGTTTGTTTTTTTATTCAATAACAAAAAATCATTATTTAGAGGTTGTACGAAGTTTTTTATTATATTTTTCCAGCAATAAAATGAAATTTTATGTATTAAACTATATGTAGCAATATAAAAAATAATACCAAAAGAAAAAACTAAACCTTTATGTGTATTAATATTTTTAGTTATTTGAAACATTCTTTTTTCTTGTTTAATTCCTATATTTCTTAATTTTTCAAAATTAAGTTTTTTATCTTTTTTAGCTAAAATAAAAATTTCTGAAAAATAAATATAAAAAGTATTTTTAGAATCTAAAAAAGTTTCGATGTTCATATCAGTATGACAACCTGAGTCTTTAAATGAAACCAAACCTAAGGATGGATAAGAATATAATTCTATATCTATCATTTTAACTGCAATATTTATTAGTTCTTTTTTATTATGATTTTGCCAAAAATTGAATAAGTATTTGTTTTTTATTGGAAATAATTTCATTTTTAATTATTATTTTGGTAAATTTTTAAAAACTATAGGAAATAGAATACTAGCTATGATAACTACAATATCTCCTCCTATTCGAGTAGATATTTGTGCATAAGGTAATAATTTTTGTTCTGAAGCTGCTTCTAAAATAGCTAAATTACCTGCTCCTCCAATACTATTAGCACATAAACCTGCTGATATGGATGATTGAACTGGATAATATCCTATTTTGTTTCCGATAATAGCAGCTGATAATGCTGTTGCAATAACACATAATAAACAAGTTATTAAGAAAGAGATATTATTTACGCTTGATATTATCTTGTTGATATCAGTTCCAATCCCGACTATAACTAAAATAGAGTAGGAAAATGTTTTTGTAATCAATTCAGAAGATTTATTTATACAGTTTGTAAAATATTCAGGAATTAAATTAAGTATTTTTATAAACATAATTATAACTACTAAAAAAACAATTGTTGGAGGCATATAATTTTTTATAGAAGGTATAATTATAACGATAAATTTTTTAATTATATTACTTATAATATAAAAACAAAAAACTAAAAATAAACCATTTGTTATATCTGAAATATTAAGATTTTCTGTTTTATCTTTTTTTATTGTTTTTTCTTTCTTTATTTCTTTATTTGCATGATGATTTTTTTCTAATAGACCTTTGGGATTATTATATTTAGAATTACCAAAAAATTTTTTAATCAATCCTCCGAATATTACGCTAGAAATACCACCTATTAATAGAGAAGATAAAATATGGGATCTATATAGATCAATATGACCTACATTACCTTGTGAAAAAATTTGTGTTAAAGGCACTATTCCGCATGTAATTCCTCCTGATGATATAGGTACAAAAATGAAGAATATAGCATTAGCAAATTTACCTGCATCGCATCCTTGAATAGCATCAATACCTTTTATAGGATTAAGTAAAACACCTAATAAACCCACTATAGTTGCTGAAATAGTTAGTGATATTAAAACTAATGGTAAAAATTTTTTTAAAGTTGATTTTATTATATCTTTAGGTATACTCAAAAGACTACCTGCTACTAAAAAAGATACAAATAAGTCTGAAAATCCTATACCAACTCCATTAGTTGTATAATTAGAGTTCAGGAATTTAGCTTTTTCTTTAAATTCAGATTGAAAAATTGCAAAACCATCATTTAAATATTTAAATTTATAATTAAAAATAAAAGCAGGCACCAATATACATAAGATTGATCCTCCTCCGATATCTTTTAAAATAGGAGTTTTTTCGCCTATTATTTTGAATAATGCCGCAAGACACATAGTAAAAGATAACATAGATATTATGCTATGAAATGAATAATCAAAAGATGAATTTTCATAATTAAAAGATGTTGCAATATGTAATATATTTATGAATAAAAATATAAATATAATAACTATTGGTAACCCAAAAATTTTATTTTTTTTTGTTGTTTTCATTAATTTTTATTTTTTAATATTTTCCTTTTCTAATATTTTTTTATTAATTTTTTTTAATTTTTAAAATAAACTGATTTAAAATAGTAGCTTTTTTAATAAATGTTTAGAAAATTCAAAAACTGTATCTGGTGATCTTGAAGTGACAAAATTTTCATCTGTAATTGCTTTTTCTGAAGGACAATATATACCTTCTTTTATATATTTTTCGTATCCTGGATAACAAGTAAATTTTTTTGTTTTTAATAAACCAATTTTTCCTAATAGAGCTGGTGCAGCGCATATGGCTCCTATAACTTTATTTTGATTATAAAAGTATTCTATTATTTCTAGTAAAATTTTCAAATTATTATTACTATTTTTTTCATTTAAAAAAAGTTCTTGTACATAAGGTCCGCCTGGCAGAATTAAAAAATCATATTGATCTTTTTTCAAATTTAAATTTAGTAAATTAATATCTGTTTTTATTTTAAGTTTTTGAGAAGAAATAACTTCTAGATTTGAATTATTTGTTGCAGTTATCATATTTATTCCTGATTTCATTAAAACAGCTCTTGTAACTAAAGCTTCACAATCTTCAAAATTGTTATATAAAATAATTAATCCTTTCATAGGTCCATTTTTTTATTAGTTTTTATCATAATTTTTTGATAAATTTTTTTAAAAATTAAATAAATATATTTATTTAATTTTTGTTTAGATTTGTTCATAGAAAATTTATTCAAATAATTATTTTTACATATCCTTTCTTTTGAATTAAATATTTATAATAATCTTATCATATTTATAATAATCTTTCTTTCAAATGAAATATTAATAATAATTAATTTTAATAATTATAAAATAGTTTAATTATTATTCAATAATAAACAGATTTTATATTATAATTTTATCATTTATTAAGTTTTATTTTTCAGAAAATATTATTTTTTAAACTTTTATGTTCTATTTTTTATATATTAAAAAATCAGAGAAATTCATATTGTAACTAGATATTCTTTTATTTAGTTGTTTAATTTTATATTTGCTTTTTTCTTTGTTTGAATAAGAATAAAGAAAAATTAGGATAAGTCTTGTTATATTTGTATTATTTTCTAATTTAATATCAGATGCTTTAAAAGGATTTTTTTGTTTTAAAATTTTTTCAACAAAATTGTTAATATTTTTTTTATTATAAAAATAATCTTTATCTAAAAAAGTTTTTTTCTTTTTCATAATGTTTTCTTCTATTTTGGAATTTATTTTTTGTAAAGGTTGTATAATTATTTCTTTTTTGTAAAATCTTGGTTTGTATAAAGATAATTCATCTAAATTTTTAATAAAATTAATATTAAAAAAATTTTGATATTCTTTTTTATTTTTCAAGATCATTTTAATAATTAAATTTAAAATATTTTTTGAATTGTTTTTTAAATTATTAAAAAATAATATTCTTTCACAAGCTTTTTGCAAATATTGTTCATTTTTTTGGTCTATAATTTCTATTAATTCGTCTATTTGAATGAAATTTTTCTTCATGTTTATTATTTCATTTTTAATAAATTTTAATGATTTTTCAAAAGAAAAACTATTATCAATTTTGATGAGTTCTTTAGATAAAAACTCTATGTATTCTTGATTATTTTGTATTTTTTCTATAAATAAATTTATTTTACGTTTATATTTAAAAAAATTATCATTTGTTTTTAATAAATAATAAGAATAATCAAAAAAATTTTTTTTATAATCTAATAAAAGTTGTTCTAAAACATTTTTTATGTTATTTTCAAAATTTATATTTAGTAATTGATGATAAAAACGATAAATATTAGCCTTTAAAATTTGTAATTTAAAAATTAAATTTTGAGTTTTCATGATAGCTTCATGAAAGGTTGCATAATTTTTCTCAATTAAAAAAAATCTTAAAAGTGAATAAATACTATATATATTACCTACAGATTCTTTTTTGACTTTATTTAGTGTTTTTTTAAAAAAATTAATCATTTCTAAACTATAATCAAAGAAGTTTAAAATTATAATATTATGATTAACTCTTTCTTCTCCTAACCATCCACTTTTTTTAAATATGTAAATAATTTTAAAAGCTTTTTGTCTATTATTACTGATTATTTCTTTGTTGTAATTATCGTCTTCAAAAATAATGCTAGATTTATTATTAAAATAATTTTCTAAAGCATTTACAGCTATATTTTTATCTATATTTGAGTTATTTTCATCATTTAATAGTTTTTCTAAAATAAATAAACAATCAATATAAATATCTTTATTAGCTGAAGATAGAAAATGAAAAAAATTATTTGGTATAATTTTAAATAGTTTTGATGAATTCATAATTTGTTTTACTTTTCTAATTTTTTAATTTGTTTTTTTAATTTTGTTAAATAAAAAGAATAATTTTTTTTGATATATGAAATTTTTTGTGTTAATGAAATTATAATAATTTTTTGTTTATTAAAAATAATTAGATTTTTTGATTTATTATTTAAACTTTTATTTGAATTTAGGATTAAAATTTCTGTGTATATATTAAAATATACTTTTTTATAATATTCATATAATTTATAATTATAATATTATAATTTCATACTATTTTCATTTTTACTGTCTAATTATTATAGTATAAAATAAAAATAATTTTAAAAACAAATAATAGAAATTAGTAATTATATACTTTTTTTGTAAAGTATAATTTAATTTGTAATGGAATAAAGTAAATTACGTTCTTTTTTAGATTGATTTGTAATTATTTTTGTTTTTTATCATTTTTTTAATATTTTTTATTATTTCTATTTTGTAAAAATATAAATAAGTTTCTTATATTAAAAAAATTATTATTTTTAGAAATGTCTAATAACAAAAAAAATTAAAATTAAAAACAAATTATAAAGGAAATAATTAAAAATTATGAAAATTGAAACAATCAGAAACTTTCAAAGAAATCATCAAATACCTAAAGAAATTTGGGAAAAAATTTTTAAAGAAGTAAGTTTTACACCTTCGTCTTTTAATTTACAACCTTGGTTTTTTTTTGTTATTGAAAGTGAATTTTATAAAAATAAATTGAAAGAATGCTTAATAGGTAATATAAAACAACTAGAAACTAGTTCTGCTATTGTTTTATTATGTGGTAATTTTGAAAAAATAGAATTAAGTAAAAAAATTTATGATCAAAAATTAATAAGAAAAGAAATTACAATTGAACAAAAAAAAATTATTTTAGAACAAATTAAAAAATATTATAGTTCTTTAGATTCTAATAGAATAAAAAATGAAATATTTTTAGAATTAGGTATTATTTCTCTTCATTTTATTTTAGTGTCGCAAAAATTTGGTTATAACTGTTGTTATATGGGAGGTTGTCATTTTGATAAGTTAAATTATATTTTAAAAATTCCTTCTCAATATTTACCTGCAATTTTAATAGCTATAGGTAAAAAAACTCAAGACCAAATAGAACAAGAACAGAAAAAATCTTTTAAATTTGAACCAAAAGAATTTGTAAAATTTTTATAATTTTTAATATAAAAAATTTATTAAAAAAAATTTTTAAGTTATATTAATTTTTAAAATTTAAAATAATAAAAAAATATTTATATTTAACTTATAATCAATTTTATTTATTAATTTCAAAAAAAGGAAAATACATAATATGACATTATCTTTCGAAAAAAATATAAAAGTTTGTGCTATATCAACAAGTTGTCTTGATTATTATAATCAAAAAAATAAAGACATTGATTTAATAAGAGTTAAAGTTTTTATGGATAATAAAGAGTATGTTGATGGTGAAAATATATCATCATTTGATTTTTACCAATTATTAAAAAAAAATTCAAAACTATCAGTTAGAACTTCTCAACCTTCTTTAGGAGAATTAATTAATTATTTTAAAAATTTATATGAAAAAGGATATAAAAAAGTTTTTATACCTACTGTTTCTAAAACATTTAGCGGCACTTATAATGCTATTGTCCAAGCTAAAAAAATGATTAACAAAGTCATTGAAGTTATTCCTTATGATACTAATACTATCTCTTTTTCAGAAGGTTATTTTTCTATTATAGCTCAAAATCTTTTTTCACAAGGTTATTCAGTTGAACAAGTTATTCAAAATTTAGATTTTTTAAAAAAAAATAATACTATTTTTTTTGTTGTTAATTCTTTAAATCAATTAGTTAAAAGTGGACGTTTAACTTCCACTAAAGGTTTTTTAGGACGTTTATTCAGGATTAAACCTATTCTTCAAATAAATGATAAAGGTTGTATCAATATTATAGAAAAGAAGATGAAGCTAGATAGTGCTTTTTGCTTTATTATTGATAAAATTAAAAATTATATTGAAGATTTGGAAGATGATAATTTTTTAATTTATTTATTATTTACTAGATATGAAAATAAACTGAAATCAAAGTTCAAATTTATGATTATAAACGAGTTTAAAATTAAAAATATTTTAGAAATTCCTGTTTCACCATCTATAGGAGCCCATGTAGGAGAAGATGTAATTGGTGTAGGAATAATAAGAAAAATTAACAATTTTTTAATTATTAAATGAGGGGAAAAGTGATTGTATTATATTTAAATTCAACGAAAAACTAATAAAAGGCCAAAAAGTATTGAAAATATTAAAAAAAAATGGTTTTGAAGCTTTTATAGTTGGAGGAGCTATTAGGGATTTTTTTTTAAATATTCCTTTTTATGATATAGATATTACTACTAATGCTCAAGTTAAAGATATAAAAAAAATTTTTAAACATTTAGAATTAAGTATTAGTGAAAAATATGGTTCAATAAAAATTTATTTTGATGAAAATTATTTTGACATCACTTCTTATAGAAAAGAAGGTATATACTTAAATTATAGAAATCCTTCTTATATTGATTTTGTTTATGATATAAAAGAAGATATTAAAAGACGTGATTTTACCATTAACTGCCTTTTAATTGATGATAAATACAACTTAATTGATTATTTTTATGGCTATAAAGATTTACTTCAAAGAAAAATCAAAACTATTGGTGATCCTTTTCACAAATTAACTGAAGATGTTGTCAGAATGTTTAGAATTTTTTATCTACAAGCTAGATTAAATTTTGAAATAGATTTGAATACACAAAATGCTTTAATAGAAAATATTTTTTTATTAAAAAAAATTAAAAAAGAAAGAATAATTCAAGAATTAAAAAAAATTTTTGATCAAAAATATATAGAAAAAGTTTTATTTTCTTTTAAAAAAACTAATGCTATCTTTTTTTTAAGAGAATTTAGTAATTATTTTCCTATTCTTTTGGAAATTTAAAATTTATTTTTTTAAAAAATTTAAATAACATTCACAATATAATGTATTAATAATATAATGTAATAGAAAGAACAAATAAAATAAAGTAATAAAAGTAAAAAGAGTGTAAAATATGATGTTTAATAAAAAAAAAGAGTTTTTTCAAGATAAACAAATTGGAAAAAAATATTCTCTAGTAGGAAAAATTAATAATATTAATAAGGGTGAAAATTTTTATAATATCGATCTTTTATTACCAGAACAATTTGTTATTAATATAAAAATAGATAATTTTTCAGAAATATTTTTAAAAGAAAGAATTTATTTTTTAGAAATTATTTATTTTGTAGAAAAAGATAAAAAATATTTTATATTTCAAAAAAAAGATTTTATAGAAAACATTTTTGATTTAGATCAAATCTATAAATTTTATTCTTATTTTTTTACTTGTTCTTCTATTTCTTTTAACCAAATTAGTCAAAAAATAGAGTTTTTTTTATCTTTAATTAAAAATAAGATTTTATTGAGCGTTACTTCTAATTTATATTTTAAAAATAAAAAAAATTTTTTAATTTCTCCTGCTGCTTTTAAAATGCATCATGTTTATTATGGAGGATTAGGATATCACACTTTGAGTATGTTAGAAATGGCTGAATTTTTTTTAAAAAAGTATTGTTATTTAAACGCTGATTTGTTATATTCTGGCATTATACTTCATGATATGGCTAAAATTCAAGAATTTAATTTTGAAGAAAAATTGTATAATAAAGAAGGTATTCTATTAGGTCATTTAATTATGGGAGTTAATAATATCCATGAAGAATCTATATCTATGGGTTTTGAAAAAACAGAAGAAATTTTTCTTTTAAAACATTTGTTAATTTCTCATCATGGTTTATTAGAGTATGGTTCTGCTAAAAAACCTCAAATAGGAGAAGCTCTTTTGTTGTGGTTTTTAGATGATATTGATTCTAAAATGAACACTTTAGGAGAAATATTAACAATTACAAACAAAGGTTGTTTTACAGAACCATTAAATGTTTTATCTAAAAAGTGTTTTTATAAACCTAACTTATAATTATCAATTAAAATTTTTATTATTAGTTTTTAAATAAAAATTTATTTAAATATATAAATAATTTATTGACAAAAGATAAAAATATCTTATTTTTAATTTGTTTTATATAATATTTTTTTAAAATTCAGAAAGAATTTTTTTTAAAAAAAATAATTTATATTCAAAAAATTTTAAATTTATTTTTGTTATTTTTTTAAATTTTACATTTTTAAAAATAGATAAATTTTAAAAATTTTGTATAAAATTAAATAATTTTTAATTATTTCTTTATTATTTTTTTAATAATTAATTTTTGTTATTTATATTGTTTTTAATTTTTTTAATATAACTAATTATTAAATTTAAATCTTATTAAAAAATGTTACAATTATTTATATATTTTATATATTATTTATCCCCCTTTTTTTTCGGACAAATTAAAATATTTTATAAGTAAAAATATCATAATCCAAATTTATTTTTTTACTAATTTAATATGTTTTTGTTGATTTTTTTAGTAATAATATGATTTATTATTATTGTATTAGTGTTTTTTAGAGTATTAATTTTTAAAAATTAACTATAAATTTTGCTTAATTATAACATAACATAAAATAAAATTTACTTTATGTTATAATTTGAGATAGTTGATTTTTGAAATTTAAATAATAATAATAAGTATTGTTATAAAAAAATAATTTATTAATTTTTTTTTTAAAATCATATTATATTGTTTTTTTTATTTTATATTAATATTCGTCATTAATAATTATTAAATTATATCATTTTAAATTATAATGTTTTTTTAATTTTAACATTTTTCAAAATATATAAGAAAGATTATAAAAGTAAATTATGTTTAGAGTAGAAAATTTAAGCAAGATGTATATTAGCAAAAAAAAACGTCATGTTGTAGATGCTTTAAAGGATATATCTTTTGATTTACCTAATAAAGGTTTAGTTTTTATTTTAGGTGAATCTGGTTCAGGAAAAACAACTTTATTAAATATACTTTCAGGAATAGATACTGCGGATTCAGGCAATATTTGGGTAGCTAATAAGTTACTTAATCAATTAAGCATTAAAAAATTAGATGATTATAGAAATGGAATGATTGATTTTATTTTTCAAGAATTTAATTTAATAGAAGAAATAAATGTTTTGGATAATATTAAATTAGCTTGTCAACTACAGAACAAAATTCCAGATGAGAGAAAAATAGATGAATTACTTTTAGAATTAGGATTAAATGAAAATTTTAAATATAGAAAAATTAATGAACTTTCAGGTGGTCAAAAACAAAGAATAGGAATTATTCGTGCCTTATTAAAAGATTCTAATATTATTTTAGCTGATGAACCAACAGGAAATTTAGATTCTAAAACAAGTAAAAAAGTATTTGATAAATTAAAAGAAAAATCAAAAAATAAATTAGTAATAATTATCACACATGATGAATCGCAAGCTTATAATTATGCAAATCAAATTGTTAAAATTAATAATGGTTGTATAGAGCAAAATTTAGTTAGAAAAACAGATGCAGAAATAAAAAAAACTGATAAGGAAAATAATCCCATTAATAATTTTATTCCTGTAGATCAAATAGATCATAATATCCATCAACAAAAAGAATATATTTATCCAAGCAATTTTGTTTCTATTCCTAGCTCGTTGAATTTTAAGTTATCTTTTAAATTAGCTTTTAGCGCTTTAAAATGTAAAAAAATTTTGTTGATTATTTTTCTTTTGCTTATTTCTATTTTAACTTTTATTAATTTATTTTTGCCTATTATAGCTGTTTATAGTGAAGGTAAATTTTTTGTTTTATTTAATTATTTGAAAAATATTAATATTTTTATTAATGATGATAAAGGAAATTTTAATTCAATTTTTGATATGCATTTTATATTTCAATTATTGTATTTTTTTATTTTTTTTATAACGCCTGCATTGTTAATTTGGATATATTTTGCATTAAGTATTCGTTTTAAAAAGAGAGAAATTGGTATTTTAAAAACTTTAGGATCTAGTAATTTGACTATAATCAAAATTTTTTTATTGGAATGTTTTATTTTTTCTTTTTTAATTACTTTAGTTTCATTTTACATTTGTTTTAAAATGATACCAGGAGCTGCATTTCCACATCAAAATAATTTAATAAATATTAATTTTTTAACATATAAAGGAATTATAAAACCACTTGTAAGAGATAAGACCGAACTTTCAAAAATGTTATTATCATTTTTAACTTATCCTGTTTTTGAAAGAATATTTTTTGTTTTTATTTATTTATTTTTTATTTATTTTTTATTTAGTTTTATTTCTATTTTAACACCCTTGAGTTTTTTATATAGAAAAAAAACTATAGACATAATTTCTCCTAAATAAATTTTATTGTTTTAAATTAAAAAAATTTTTAAAAAAAATGAAATAATAAAAATTTATTTATAGAAAAATATTTTATTTTTCTAAAATAAAATATTTTTCTTTTTTTTTAAAAATATTTATTTTAAATTAGTATTAAAATATTAAAATTTTGTTATTTTATAGAAAAAAATTTTTTTATTATTTATTAATATTATTTTGTTTAAAAATTTAAATATTTTATTCGAAATTAAACAAAAGTTGATTTTATATTTTTTTATCTTTTGGAATTGGAATTAATTATATAGTTAACTATATAATTATTCTTAATTTTAAATTAACCTCATATTTTTATTTATAAAACTATTTTTTTACCTATTTTATTTAATTTTTGTCTTTATTAATTTTTTATTTTTTATAAATTTATTAATTTATTTTTTCGTTATATTAAAAAGATATTAAAGAGAAACAAAATATCAAAGAAAATAATAATAATTTCTATATATTATTTTTATAAAATTATGTTAAATATGTAAAGTAAATGGTTAAATATTATATAATATTGATATTATGGATAATAAAAAAAAGCTAATTATAACTATTGTTTCTAATGAAGATGCAAATCAAGTTCAAAAAAATTTAAATAAAGAAAGTATTTTTAATACTAGATTATCTACTAAAGGAGGTTTTTTACAAGAAAATAATTCCACTTTTATAATAGGTATAGATGAAAACAGAATAGAACAAGTATTATCTATAATTCAAAAATATTCAAAAACAAAAAATCAGCTAATCCCTAATCATATTTTTAATGAATTTAGTGCTTATTATTCACTTCCATCTGAGATATCTGTAGGTGGCGCTACTATTTTTATTATAGACATAGAAAAATTTATTAAATATTAAAAAAATTATTTGAATTATATAAATTTCATTATTATTTAAAAAAAAATTTATTAAAAAAATAAATTAAATAAGTTTAAAAAAATATAATCAAAATAAAAAAAGAGGAGATTAAATAAAATGGTTTTAATAAAAGAAAAAAAAAAAAAAATTATCCATGAAAATTCAGAAAAAATTAATAATACAGGTTGTTGTAAAGTGCAAATAGCTTTATTGTCTAATGAGATAGAAGCATTAAATAAACATTTAAAAGAACATCCTTTTGATTTTCATTCAAAAAGAGGCTTATTAACTAAAAATAAAAAAAGAAATAGAATTATTAAATATTTGCAAAGAAAAACAAAAACTAGATCATAAAATAATAATAATAACAAATATAATACTTTTTTAATATTTTTTTTGTTTTAATAAAAGCAAATTTTTTATTTTTGTTTTTTTTAATTTTTAAAAATTTTTATAATATTTTGTTTCTAAAATGATAATTTTCTTATTTTATTAAAAAGATTTATATATAATAGAAAAATATTAAATATTTTTCTTAAATATTATAAAAAAATAATAACTATATATAAATTTTTTTATAAAAACTGTAAATTTTTTAATATTAATTTTAGATTTTTTTTTTTTTTTTTTTTTTGGAGTGGATGAGGAGAATCGAACCCCCATCTTATGCTTGGCAAGCATATATAATGACCATTATACTACATCCACAAATAAATATATCCCATAAATAATTTTTAAAGAAATAAAATATAAAATATTAACATAGATATTTTACAATATTTTAAGAAAATTAATTTAAAAATTTTAAATTTAAAATAATTTAAATGTTATCAATGGTGCCCTCAACAAGAATCAAACTTGTTTTTTATCATTACCATTGATATGTTTTATCATTAAACTATGAGGGCTTTTTAATTTGTTTAATAAAAAACAAAATAAAAAATTAATAATATTAAAATTTCAAAAAAATTAAAATATTATTAATTAGTTTTAAATTTTATTTTAAATAAAAAATAAATTTAAATTATTAGGTAATAAAAATAATTTTGTTGTAATAAAAAATATAATTTATAAATTATAAAATAGTTTTTTATCATCTCTATAATTTTTAATATAAATTTGTTTGATAGATAATTTAAATAATGAATTATATGTTAAAAGTTATTTAATATTAAATTTTATTTATAAATGTAACCAAAACTTATAGAAGCTAAAGAAAATATAATAGGACCAACTATTCTAGTAGCTATCATAGCAAAAGGTAATAAATCTGTTCTGTGACTAATTGCCATAACTCCAATATTACCAGTTCCTCCTATACTATGAGAACAAATACCAGCTGTTAAAGAAGCTTCTAGAGGATAAAAACCGAAAAAATTTGATAATAAAAAAGTAATTAGAATCACTAACAATAATGAAAAAAACACCATTAATAAAATATTTTTATTAGTAATACAACTTATTAATTCACTAAAATTAGTTGTCAATCCTAAACCTGCTAAAACAGGAGCAGTAAAGTTAATCATCATAAATTTACCAGTTTGTACTACACAGTTTTGATTTTTTTCAGACATTAAATTAAAAATTTTAATTATTAAAAGTAAAAATATAACATAAACCATCGCATCTAACTTCAAAGTAGGAAATTTATTAGAAATAAAAGAGTTTATAATGTTACCTATTGAATAAAAAGCAAAAATCACTAACATTCCTATACCAATATTTTGGTATTCTAAAATGCTTTTTTTACTTTTTTTTAAATTTAAATTTGTTTTTTTATTTTTTTCTAAATATCCTTTACCACTAAAATTAGTTTTATCAAAAAGAACAAATAAAACACTAGCAAAAAATATACTCAAAACTCTTGCTAAAACTAAAGGTGCCAATATAGCTGTTCTTATCGCAGAAGCATCTTTTTGAAAAAAATCATGATAAATACCATTCGCAAATCCATTAATACCTAAATTAGTTCCTCCGTTTGTTAATGGAACTGAAACAAAAAATATAGAATCAAAAAATGATCCTTTGGATTTATCCAAAAATATTTCAGGACATTTATAACCTAGTAAATAACCTAAAAAACCAGTAATTAAAATAGTTAAAAAAATAGAAATTAAAGTTAATGGAATAAATTTAAAAATAGATCTTTTTAATAAATCTTTTTCAACACTTAAAATACTTCCAGCTATTACAATCGTAATAAAAAATTGTGAAAAATTCACCCCTATCCCTTCTTCGACTTTATTTGGAGAAGTTTTATTAAAAAAAAGTTTATCAAAGTAATAAGCAATATCTTTATTTATAATTCCTTTATGAACCATAAAAGAAGGGATTATTATACATAATAAAAAACCTAACCCAAACTTATTTAATATAGGAATGTTTTTTCCAATAAAATTTAGAGTAATACCCAACAGCATCATAATAAACAAAGGAGTTATTAAAGGATGCCATATTTTTTTAATCAAATCAGGATTTTGATGTATATAAAAAATATTTAAAATACCTATAATGAAAATAATCAAAAAAAATCCAATTTTAAAATCAAAAATTTTTGTATTTTTAAAATTTTTAAAAATATTAGTTATTTTATCTTTATTAATCATATTTTTTAAATAACCCTTTCTCAATTAATAATAATTTTTTTGAATAAATTTTGTTCTAAATAAAAAAAGGTATAAAAAAATAAAGAAGATATATAGTATAGTTCAAACTAACATATATAAAAAATTATATTTTGAAAAAATAATTATCATTTTATTTCAATTTTGTTTTCTTTTAGCAAAATCAAATTCTTTTCTATACTATTTTCTTGATCTAAAAGTAATATTTTTTCTTTTAATTCATTTTCACTTAATACAGGTATGATACTAAAATTAAGAGATAACAATCTAGCTTCTTTATGATTTTTAACTAAAGCAAATACTATTACGGAAGATCTAAATTTACTAATATTACAGGCATCTTCAAAATTATAAACAACTATAGCTTTAATAGGTAAATTTAATGCCATTCGAATCACATTTAAAAATAAATTTTCTCTAATATTTTTTGGTTTATAAATTGTAAATAAAAAATTATAATCTAAACTTTTTTCTGATTGATTATTAATCTTATTCATATAAGATGTAGATTCTATAGGATAAATTCCTGAAGCAGATTCTCCAGATAACATAGTAGCATCAACCCCTTCTTTTACAGCATTAAAAACATCTGATATTTCAGCTTTAGTAGGTCTTGAATTTTTTTGCATAGATTCTAACATTTGTGTAGCAACAATAACAGTTTTTCCTTTAACTAAACATTTTTTAATTATCATACTTTGATAAAAAGGAACTGTTATATCGTTTATTTCAATACCTAAATCTCCCCTAGCTATCATAATACCATCTGAAACTTCTATAATTTCATCTATATTGTCTATTCCAGATTGATTTTCTATTTTAGCGATAATTCTAATATCATTTTTTTGATATTTTGCTAAAATATCTCTTATATCAAGAATATCCTGAGCTGTTCTAGTAAAAGAAGCTGCTATAAAATCATAATCATTTTGAATAGCAAATACAATATCTTTGTAATCTTTATCTGAAATAAATTTCATATTCAAATTTACATTAGGAACGTTAATTCCTCTTCTTGATTTCACTATATGTGTATTCATAGATTTAGTAATCAATTCTTTGTTACTAGTTTTTTCTATAACTTTTAAGGTTAAAAAACCATCGTCTACATAAATAATATCACCAATGTTTAATTCTTCATAAAAGTTAGAATATGTTACAGAAAAATTATTTTCATCTCCTAAAATTTCTTTAGAAGAAATCTTAATCAATGAATCTTTTTTAATTATAACTTCTCCTTTGAAATCATGAGTTCTTATTTCTGGGCCTTTAGTATCTAATAAAAATGCTACATTAGTTTTTAATTCTTTATTCAGAGATTTAATAATTTTTATTATTTCTTTGCTTTTATCATAATCAGCATGTGAAAAATTAAATCTAGTAATATTTAAACCTGATTGGATCATTTTTTTCAAATTTTTTTTATTATAAGAAGATGGTCCTAAAGTACAAATAATTTTAGTTTTATTCATAATATATTTATAAAAAAATCCCTTACATTTTATTTTTATATTAATTTTTATAATATGGAAATTACGATATTTTTTTTCTACTTAATCTTAATTTATGAGAGTGTTAATGTGTCAATCTTTAATGTGTCAATCTGAAGAAAACTATTTATATCCGAAGTTATTATACATATTAATTATACTAAAATGATTTAGGTTTTTATATTGTTTATAATTACTCAATATGTTTTTATGCTTTCGAAATTAATATATTCCAATGGTTGAAGTCAGATTATGATTTAATAATTATTAAATATATTTTGTATATTTATAAAAATTTTTAAAAAATAAGACAAAAATTTTCAAAAATAAAGCAAAGCATAATAAAAAACATTATTAATTAAATAAATAATTTTTAAATTTTAAAAATTACATATCATACTTAATTATAATAAAAAAATATCAAAATTTTTATTTTAAAAATCATATTTAAAAAAATATGAAAAATTAAAATAAAATTAAAAAAGATTTTTATCATAAGTCTATAAAAAGTTTTCAATAATATTTGAATTATTTTATTCTAAAAAATAATAAATATAATGAAAAATAAAATAAAAATTATTTAAATTAAAAATTATTTTTTTGAATAATTAGTTTTTGTATATCAAACTATTAAAAAAAATATTTTTAAAAACTTTATAATATTTTTTTAATTTTTTTTAAAAGATAATAAAAATTTAACATTTTTTTTATTATTATAATGCTATTGATTTATGCTATTGATTTTATGAAAAAATGTTATATAATGAAAGAGGTTATTCAAAACTAATTACAAAAAAGGAGTTTTATATAAATTAATGACTAAATTTCGCGGTACTGTAAAGTGGTTTGATCCATCAAAAGGTTATGGTTTTATAATGTCAGTTAAAGAAGTTGACGAAACAAAACAAATAACAAATATACCAGATGTGATTTTAAAAGATAGTGATAACGACGCAGTAAATAAATGGACAGACGAGTTAAAAAAGAATCCTAATGCACAAGATATTTTCTGTCATCATAGTTCTATAATAAGAGAAGGTGATTCATCAGCAACTGATTTGTCACAAAGAAGTTCATTTCATAATAGTGAAAATGAACAAAGAGGGTTTCATAATATTAAAAGACTAAAACAAAATGAGCAAGTAGAATTTGTTATATGTTGGTCAGATAGAACTGTTGATAATCAGAAACAACCTCAAGCCATTGATATTATTGTTTTGACACAAGAAGAAATAAAAAGATAAAAATAAATTAATGCTCAAAGAACTTTAAGATTTTGTTGACGAATAAATTAAAAAATTAAATTAAAGAGCTTAAAGTTCTTTTTTTTTAATTTGTTTTTTTGGTTTTTTTAAATTATTATTTCAAATTTAATTATAAAAATATAAAAATTTAATGGAGTCGTAATTACTAAATGAAAAAATTTAGTGCTGAAGCGGTTACACAAGGACATCCTGATAAAGTAGCGGATCAAATTTCAGATGTTTTGTTAGATGCTTATATTAAAAAAGATAAAAAAGCTAAAATAGCTATAGAAACTGTTGTAACAAAAAAAAAAGTAATCCTTTTTGGCGAAATAAATACAAAGAATAAACTGACTACTATAGAAATTGAAAATTTAGTTAGAGAAAAAATTAAGGAAATAGGATATATTAACAAAGAAGATAATTTTTATTTTGACAATGTAAGAATTATCAATTTCATTCAAAAACAATCTAATGAAATAAGCAAAGCTGTTGAAAATAACGGAGCTGGTGATCAAGGATCAATGTTTGGTTTTGCTACAAACGAAACATCAGTTTTTTTACCATTAAGTCTGTATTTAGCTAGAAAATTAGCAAGTAAATTAACAGAAGTTAGGGAAAATAAAAAAATATTGTTTTTAAAACCAGATGGAAAAACACAAATAACTTTAGTATATGATGCCAAAAACAGACCTATTTATATAGATAATGTTGTTATTTCATGTCAACATGAAAAAAATATTAATAAAGAATACTTAGAAAAAGAAATTATAAACAAAATAGTCAGAAAAACTATAAAAGAATCACTTATAAACTCAAAAACAAAAATTTACATTAATCCATGTGGAAGTTTTACACTTGGTGGACCTGCTGTTGATACAGGATTAACAGGTAGAAAAATTGTTCAAGATTCATATGGAAGTGAAATTCGTCATGGAGGAGGATGTTTTAGCGGAAAAGATTGTACAAAAGTAGATCGTAGCGGAGCTTATATGGCTAGATATTTAGCTAAAAATATAGTGGCATCTGGTATTTGCAATAAATGCGAAATTCAAATTTCATATGCAATAGGTTTAAAAAAACCAGTTAGCTTATATATTAACACTTTTAAAACTAGCAAAGTTGATGAATCATTAATAATAAAAACTATTAAAAATTATTTTGATTTAAGCCCTCAAGGTATTATTAAAATGTTAGATTTAGAAAAACCTATTTTTGCTATTACTTCTAAAGAAGGTCATTTCGGAAGAGAAGATAATTTATTTTCTTGGGAAAAATTAGACAAAAAAGATATTTTTGCTCAACTTTTATAGAAAGATATAAAAAAATAATATGTCTTTTTTTTTACAAAAAAAAGGATTTAAGATATATGAAGCGTCAAAAATTAGTTAAAGAGATAAAATCTCGTGATACAGATTTTAGTAAATGGTATACAGATGTTTGTATTAAATCTGAATTAATCGAATATTCTGATTTAAAAGGTTTTTTTATATATTTACCTTATGGTTACGCAATATGGCAAAACATTCAATCTTTTTTAGATAAAAAATTAAAAAAAAGTAATCATGAAAATGTTTATTTTCCTTTATTTTTTTCTAATAATTTATTTAAAAAAGAAAAAGAACATATAGAAGGGTTTAGTCCAGAATCTTTAATAATAAATAAAGTAGGTGAAAAAGAACTAAAAGAAAAGTTAGTTTTAAGACCTACTTCTGAAGTATTATTTTCACAGTATTATGCAAAAAAAATTAAATCTTATAGAGATTTACCAAAATTATTTTTTCAATGGTGTAGTGTGGTAAGGTGGGAAAAAACAAATAAACCTTTTTTAAGAAGTAAAGAATTTTTATGGCAGGAAGGTCATACAGTTCATTTATCCAAAAAAGAAGCTTTAAAAGAAAACAAATATATTTTAAATTTATATAAAAAATTAGGAAAAAAAATGTTAGCTATGCCTTTTGTTTCTGGTAAAAAAACAGAATTAGAAAAATTTAAAGGAGCTGAAATTACCTTTGCTTTAGAAGCATTAATGTATGATGGACAATCTTTACAAGCAGCTACTTCCCATTTTTTAGGAACTAAATTTTCAAGAAAATTTAAAATTCAATTTCAGGATAATCAATTACAAACTCAATTTGTACAACAAACTTCATGGGGGATTTCTACAAGATTAATAGGGGCTATGATTATGACTCATGGCGATGATGAAGGTTTGGTTATACCTCCTTTCGTTGCTCCTATTCAAATAGTTATTATTCCTTTAGATTTGAAAAATCATGATATATTGAACAAATCAAAAGAAATATACAAAACATTAAATAAAAAATATAGAGTATATTTAGATGAACAAAAAAAAAATATTGGTTGGAAATTTAGTTATTATGAAATGAAAGGAATTCCCTTAAGAATAGAAATAGGTTCAAATGATTTAAATAAAGAAGAATTAACTTTTTTTATAAGACATAGTTTTCAAAAAATAACTATTTCTGATAAAGAGATATTAAAAGAAACTAAGAAATTATTATTAGAAATTAACAATCAAATGTTTAAAAAATCCTTATATAATTTAAAACAAAAAATATATGAAGTTAAATCATATGAAGAATTTAAAAAAACACTAAAAGAAAAGAAAGGATATATAAAAATTAGTGTTTATGAAGAAGAAGCTGAAAAAATAATAAAAGAAGAAACAGGAGCTACTGCCAGAATAATTATTTCTGATAAAATTAATAATAAAATATGTCCTATTACTAAAAAAAGAGCTAACAAAACTATTTTATTCGCTAGAGCGTATTAAGTTAAAATAAAATTTAAAAAATTATTTTGACTTTTTTTTTTTAATATGCTAGAATATTACAGGTTAGAACATATATTTTCATACTGTTATATTTATTCAATATCTTAAATACCATTATATTTACTCATTATAATAAGTATTACATTATAAAGAATAAATTACATTATACAGAATATAGATTTTTGATCGTTTTTATTTTTTTATTTGTTATTTTTATTATAGAAATTAATAATGAGTTAATAAATATTATAAAATAGTTAAAAAATTTAATATAAATTATGTTCTATATAAACGTAACATTTATTATACACACTATACACAATTAATTATTTATTTATTTTTTTGTTTATAAAAAAAGAGGTTATAAAAAAAAGTGAATCCAGTCGTCATTATATTAATTATTACTTGTTTAATATTTTTAAATGCTTTTTTTGCTTCTATGGAAATAGCTCTAGTTTCTTTAAGTGAAAATAGAATTAATTTAGAAATAAAAAAAGGAGTTTCTAAAGCTTTAAAAATAAAAAAAATAAAAGAAAAACCTACTATTTTTTTGTCTGTAATTCAAGTAGTTATTCATATTATTACATTTTTTCAAGGTTCAATTTTAAAAGATAATATTGCTTTTTGTGCTTTATGGCAACAATATTCTGTTCAATTAATTGTTATTTTTTTATCAATTATTTTTGGAGAGATTTTGCCTAAAAGAATATCTTTGTTATCGCCACTTAAAACTGTTTATTTGCTTTCGGATTTATTTTATTTAATTAGTTTTCTAATAAAACCAGTTGTTATTTTTTTAAATAAAATCAGTAATATTATTTTATTTCTACTAGGTATTGATCAAGATAAAAAGAATGAAGTTTTTGCTGAGGAAGAATTAAGATTTTTGCTGAATTCATCATATCATAAAGGTATCATAAATAGAATAGAAAATAATATGATACAAAATATTTTTGATTTTGATGCAACTGTTGTTTCTGAAATTATGCGTCATAGAAAAGAAATTGTAGCTATTAGATCAGATATAACACAAGAACAATTAATTAATTTTATTTATCGCGAAAAATATACTAGATTCCCTGTTTATGAAGATAATATAGATAAAATTATTGGAATTGTTCACGTAAAAGATATCTTTAAAAGTTTGTTAAAAAAAAATAGTACAAAAGACGAGAAAAATAACTTAGATTCTAACAATAAGCCAACAATTATAGAAAATAATGTTATGTTAAATAAAGAATTTAATATTAGAGATTTAATAAGAAAAGCTTATTATGTGATGGAATTTAAAAATATAAGTGAATTATTTAAAGAAATGCAATCTAAACAAATTCATATAGCTATTGTTATTGATGAATACGGAGGCACTTCTGGTATAGTAACAATTGAAGATGTAATTGAAGAGATTTTAGGAGATATCAAGGATGAATATGATAGTAAAAAAAATTTTGATATTTCTAAAATTTCTGAAAAAGAGTATATAGCTAAAGGTACTACACATTTATATGAAATAGAAGAACATTTAAAAGCTAATTTACCTATAGATGATTATGACACATTAAGTGGTTTTATGTTAGGAAAGTTAAAAAGAATGCCTGAAAGTCATGAAAAAATTAGAATAATTCATAAAGATTGGCAATTCGATGCTTTAACTCATAATGGTCTTGTTATAACAAAAGTTAAAATTACTAGAATAAAAAATAATGATATTGTTCAATTCCAAAAATAGAATATAAATTTTTTTCAATAATTTTAATATTAATTTATTTTAAAAATTATTTAGTATACTTTTTATTTAGTATACTTTTTTTGATAATTTCTTAAAATTGTTTAATTTATTTTTATAATTGAATATTTTTTATTAAAAAATTTTTTAAAAAACATTTTTAGGAAGCAAAAAAATCAAAATTTATGAAATTTTCTATTTATAATACAGATATAAAAATTTTAGAAAAAAAAATGAAGACTAATTTTAAAAAAGGTTTAACTACAAAACAAGTTAAAGAAAATTTTTTAAAATATGGATTTAATACATTTAAAAAAAAAAATAAAATATCTTTATTAAAATTTTTTTTAATGCAATTTAATAATTTTTTTATATATATTTTATTAATTTCTTCATTGATAACTTTCTCAATAGGAATAATTAACAATGAAAAAAAAGAAATTCTTCAAAGTTTCTTTATTTTTTTAATAATTATTATTAATGCTCTTTTAAGTTGTTTTTATGAAAAACAAAAAGAAAAATCTCTAATGATAGTAGAAAAAAATATTAAGATTTATAGTAAAGTTTTAAGAAACGGCAAAGTTAAAATAATTTCAAGAGAAAAATTAGTACCTGGTGATATTATTTTTTTAGAACAAGGAGATATTGTACCAGCTGATTTAAGAATAATTGATAGTAATAATTTAAAAATAAATGAATCTATTTTAACAGGTGAAAATTTAGCTGTAGACAAAAATAATAATTTGAATATTAAATCAAATATAAATTTATTCAAAATATTAAATGCATTATTTATGGACACGAGTGTTATTAGTGGTTATGCTAAAGCATTAGTAATCAAAACAGGTTTAAATACACAGATAGGAAAAATAACTAAATTAGTTTTGAAAACTAAAAAAATAAAAACACCATTAGAAAAAAATATTGATGATTTAACAAAAAAAATAAGCTTAATTATTTTAGTTTTTATTATTTTTAACTTAATTTTAAATTTATTAAAATATAAACTATTTGAAAGAAATATAAATTTTTTATTAATTAAAAAAATGGTATTATCTTCTGTTATTTTAGCAGTAGCAGTAATTCCAGAAGGATTATTAGCTATTATTACTATTATATTAGCTTTAGGTATTAAAAAAATAGCTCAAAAAAAAGCAATTATAAAAAATTTAAAAAACCTAGAAACATTAGGAGCTATTGATATTGTTTGTACTGATAAAACAGGTACTTTAACTAAAAATAAAATGAAAATAAAAAGAATATATTTATATCAAAAAAGTATTGAAATAAATGAATCTTTTGTTTTTAATCCCATAGAAAATTATGATATCATAAAACTAATTTATTATGGGTTGTTATGTAATACCCAATATATACAAATAAAAAAATCCAAGAAAAATATTTTAGATCCTGTAGATAAATCTTTTGTTGATTTAGCTAATTTATGTAATTTAGAAATGTATCTAATTAAAAAAGAAAAAAATATCAAAATAAAAGAATTTCCTTTTGATAATTATCACAAATTTACATTAACTATTTATAAATATAAGGATTATTTTTTATTTATAATGAAGGGAGCTTGTGAAATTTTATTAAAATTATCAAGTTATATTGAGGATAAAAAAAATATTTTTGTAAAAAAAGATAATGAAGAAAATATAATAGAAGAAAATATAAAAATTATGTCTCAGACAGGTGATAAAATTTTAACTATTGCTTATTCAAAAATTAAAAATATAAGTTTAGATTTTAAAAATAATATTTCTATAAATGAAATATTAGAATTAATAAAAAATCAAATTGTTTTTTTAGGAGTAGTAGCTATAGAAGATCCCATTCGGAATGAAATTAAAAAAACAATTGGAAATTTATTAAAATCTTCTATTACTCCTATTATGATTACAGGAGATCATTTAATTACAGCTAAAAGCGTAGCGCTACAAACTGGTATTTTACAACATAAAGAAGATTTAGTTATTACAGGTGATGAAATAGATGAATTAGATGAAAATGAATTAAAGAAAAAAATATCTAGTATAAAAGTTTACGCAAGAGTAAATCCAGAACATAAATTAAGAATAGTTCAAACTTATCAGAAAATAGGTCATATAGTTGCTATGATAGGAGATGGAGTGAATGATGCTCCTAGTATAAGACAAGCTAATGTAGGTATTTCTATGGGTATTACAGGAAGTGAAATAACAAAGCAAGCTGCTGATATTATTTTATTAGATGATAATTTTGTTACTTTACAAAAAGCTATTTTAGAAGGTCGTAATGTTTTTGATAATATTAAAAAAAGTATACTGTTTTTATTAAGTTGCAATATAGGAGAAATATGTGTAATTTTACTTAATACTTGTATAGGTCATTTATTTTTTACATCAAATTTTCATATATTAAATTCTTTACAAATATTATGGATAAATTTAGTAACTGATTCACTAGTTGCAATAGGTTTAGGATTTGAACCCAAGGATTATAACATAATAAAACAAAAACCTCGTAAAATAAAAAATGCACTTTTAAATAAAAAATTAATTTTAAAAATTATTTTAGAAGGTATTTTAATAGGTTTCTTAACTTTTTTAGCTGCTTTTATAGGTTATAAAAGACATAATAATAGTATTATTCATGCTCAAACTTTTGCTTTTATGGTATTATCTTTATCACAATTAGTACATGTTTTTAATTTAAGAAATATTAAAAAATCAATTTTTACTTTAAAAAATAAAAATAATTATTTGATTTCTTTTTTTATTATCAGTTTTTTATTACAAATATCTATTTTTTTTATTCCTATTTTTAAAAAATATTTTCACTTGTCTGATTTATTTTTAATAGATCAAATAATAATTATGTTCATTTCTTCATTACCATTATTAATTGTAGAAATATTTAAATTTTTTATAAACAAATATACTAAAATTAATAAATTATACTCTAAAAAATAATTAATAGATAATAAAAAATAATTTTTTTTTATTTATTTTTTTATTTTTTATAAGATATTAATAATTATTTATAATTTTTTAAGTTATTATTACTGATGTTTTGAAGTAGTGTAAGTTATTAAAAAATAATTTAATTTTTAAATTATTTTTAATTATATTCTTAACTGATATATTTTTTTAAAAAACTTTTAAAATAAATTTTTTATTATTTTTTTATTTTAAATAAGAGTCTACAAAATATAAATTAATTTAACTTAATAATGAGTTAAATTTTTTATAATAAATTTTTATATTTAAATGATAAAAATAAAATAAGTTTTTTTTTTAAAAAATATTTAAATCTTTTTACTGATTACTTTAAAATTATTAAATTTTTTTAATTTATATAATTTAGATTATTTTTTTGAGAACTTTTATTAAATTTATTTTAAATTTTATATTTTGAAATTAGCATTTTATTTTTTATTTATTAAAAAAAATTTTTTTATTTTGAATAATATATATATTTTTTTAACCAAATAACTTTTTAAAAATTAATCTATTTTATTTCAACTATTAATAACTCCTATAATAATTATTTTTTTATTATCTGATTTTAAAAAACTTTTATTTTATCTAATAAATTATTAATAATATTTAAAATGTTAATTTTATTTTAATTTTCTTTATTAGTTAATCTATATATTTTTTTAAAAAAATTCTTTCAATTTTCTATTATCTTTGAAAAAATTTTTTATTAAATTTAGAATTATTAAGAATGATAAACTTGATTTATAATTTATATTATAATTATATAAAGTTTTAATTAATGAAGTTTTTTTGTTTTAAGAGATAATTTTTTATAATAAAAAACTTATAAAAAACATATAGGTTAAATTAGATTAAAATTAATATTTAAATATTTTTTTATTTTCTTTAAAAAGAATTAAATTAAAAATATAATTAATTTCAAAATAAAAAAGATATAATACAATTGGTGTTGTTTCACAATTTCATAATAAAAGAAATATAATATTCTTTCTTTTTATTAATTATGTATTTATTTAATTATTTAACTGTCAATTATCAAATTCAATTTAATGAATAATATCAAAATTAATTATTAATTATTTTAGAATAAAAAAATTTAAAATAATTATTTTAAAAAATTATTAGAAGAAAGTTAAATTAATGCTTAAAGCCAAAAATATAAATTTATTAAAAAAATACGCAAAGTTGATACTAAAGATAGGTGTTAATATCCAAAAAGGACAAACTATTTTTATTAAATCTTTTATAGAAAATAGTTTTTTTGTAAGAATAATTACGGAAGAAGCATATTTATTAGGGGTAAAAAAAGTAAATGTTATTTGGCAAGATGATGACTTGCATTTTTTAGACTTAAAATATGCTAATTTTCATGAAATTAAATCTAATCATATTTTTTTAAAAAAATATTTTCATTATTTAATCAAAGAAAAAGCAGTTTATATTTATTTAATTTCTCCTTTTTTAAGTCAAGAATATAATATTGATGAAAATAATTTTTTTAAGTTTAATTTATATCAAAAAAAAGAATTTATTTTTTTTGATAAATATATAAAATCAAGTGAAATTCAATGGGCATCAGTAGTTTTACCGAATAAAAAATGGGCTAAAATTATTTTTCCTAAATTATCCGAAAAAAAAGCTTTAGAAAAATTTTATAGTATATTATTTGATTGGTTATTTATTAACAAAAATGATGAAAATGATGCGGAATTTTTTAAAAAATGGCAAAAACATATTTTAAAGTTATCAAATTTTAGCACAAAATTAAATAATTTTAATTTTAAATTTTTACATTTTTATAATAATATAGGAACAAATTTTAAGATAGGATTGAATAAAGATCATATTTGGAGAGGAGGATTTTTGAATTCGAAAAATAATATATCATTTACTCCTAATTTACCTACTGAAGAAGTTTTAACTGTGCCTGATAAATATGTTTGTGAAGGAAAAATTGTAGCTACTAGACCTCTTAATTTTCAAAATAAGATAATTAAAGATTTTTGGCTAGAAATAAAAAATGGTAAAATTTTTAATTATAATGCTAAAATAGGTTTTGATACTTTAAAACATTTAATTAATATAGATAAATATTCTTGTTATATAGGAGAAATAGCAATAGTTCCTTATCATTTTAATTTTAATAATTTAAATATTATTTTTTTTGAAACATTGTTAGATGAAAATACTTCTTCTCATATTGCTTTTGGACAATCATATCCTTTTACTTATAGTAGAAGAAATTCATCAATTAATAATTCTTCTATACATGTAGATATAACTTTTGGTTCTTCTGATTTAAAAATCATAGGAGAAACCAGAGAAAAAAAGAAAATTACTATTTTTGAAAAAGGTGATTTTATCATTTAATTTTGTTATTTTAATTTAAATTTTATTATATTTTATAAAATAAATTAATTAATTTATTTTATAAAATAGTATTAAATAGTATTATTAAAATAGGTTTTGATAGAGGGTTTTTCGATTATTATTATTTTTATTTATATATTTATTATTTAGCTTTTTTATAATTCAGAAATTATTATTTATTATTAATATAGGTTGTTTATCTAAATATTCAATTAATTAATTAAAAATTTATTAATTATTTTTTTTTAATAATCAAAATTTTATTTATACATTCAATTCAAGATAAAAAAAGATTTTCCTTATGCATAATTAATACTATTAAAAAAATAATAAAATTAAAATTAATGAATCAATATTTTTTGTCAAACTATCATTATCATTCAATTTTTCTCAAATTATCACAAAAAGTTATTTAAACTATTTAAAATTGAATTTTGTATTTATTTTTAGAAAGTTGTATGAGTTTATTTTATGATGTTATTTATTAGTTTAATTTGATTAGTTTTCGAAAAACTGGTTCAATTAAAGTATAAAGGATATATTTTGTTCTTATAGGTAAATTAACATCCTCCTAATACAATAATTTTGATCTTATATCTAAGGAGATATCGATTGCCTTTTATTAAACAAATCAGGAAATAATCAGTATATTCTTAGCATCTTATAAATTTGATATATTCATCTAGTACTGAACCTCTAGTAACTTTTATCAAAGAAGTAGTAATATATAAATGCTAGTTGATCTGAATCAGTAAGCTATTCTATAAAAGATTGCTTAAAAAAAGATAAGATATCGCGAGGTTCTTTGTTAATTTGGAGACGATTTTTTAAAACACTTATCAGATAAGGATTTTGTTCGTGTTTTGGTTTTTGTTATTCTTTTTCTAATTATTTTAAATAGTAACCTAAGTCGTTTAAACCATAGAAATAATAAGTTCTTTTAAACATGTTTTTTTTTTATTTTTCATTGATTAAGTTTATTGTACTTAGGGTGTTCTGAAATAGGGATTTGTTGAAATTAAGTTCTATCAGGAAAAATTCTCAATAAAACATTTATATTTTTTTTGAAATTATCCAAAAAAATACTGAATAATTAAGTATTTTTTTTAAATAAAAATATTTAAAAGAAAAAATTTTAATACATTTAAAAATAAGAGATATTTTTTTAAATTATTAATTAATTTATTTAATCTATTTAATTTTAAGTGAATTTATTTTTATTAATATTGTTTTAAAGGAAAGGTAAAAAATTAAGAAAACTATTTTTAATATTACTGTATTTATCTTTGGTTTGAGTTAATAAATGATCTAAATCATTATAAGTTTTTTGATAAATATTTTTTCCTATTTCTAACCATTTATTTTTTTTATCCTCTAATTCTTCTTCTTTATTTTTATATTCCTCTTTTATATTTTTTAATTGGTTTGTTGTTTTTTGCAAATCTATTATAGTATTTTGGTGTTCTTTCTTTTCTTTGCTCAATTCTTCTTTTAATTTATTAATTTCATTTTTTAGAAGCTTGTTTTTTTTGTTATTTTTTTCATTGAAATTTTTACCGATATTTTTTATAATTTGCATAATTATAACAAATAATGATATTAATAATAGCAGCAATCCAAAAATACATAAAAGTTCTTTTGACTTAATTTGTTTAATAAACATTTGTTTGTAATCTTCACTCTCCTTTAATTAATTATTTTAATAGTGTTATTATAGATGAAAATTATTTTTTTTAAAATTTTTAATATTTCAAATATAAGTTATAATTTTAAAGCAAATTTTTTTATTTTGAAATAAAATATAAATAATCCTCTATTTACGAATTTAATTTTGTTAATTAATTTAAAAAAATTTTTAAAAATGTTTAAAAAAATATCAACCAATTAATTCGTATCAAAATAAGAATATTAAAAATTTAAAATAATTAATTTAACAAAATTGTTAAATAGATTGTTTTAATTATTTTCATCATAAAATAAAAAATAAGTTTTAACTTGTATATTTTTTGATTTTACATTATATTTATAGTGCTAATGTACTTAAAAGAACAATTATCAAATAAATAATTAGTATAATTTTATTGATTATATAAATTTTATTTCTAATTTTATATTTTTTTGTTAATTTTGTATTTTTTTATAAAAATATTTAAATAGAGGTTAAAATATTTTGTTAAAAAATAATTTATTTAAAAAAAATAATTTATTTTTATTTCTTATTTTCATATTTATTTTTATTTATAAAAAAAATTTAATTTTAGCTGCAGACAAAAAATCAAAATTGATATTTAATACAGATATTGAACATATTATAGACATTGATGATTATAATTCGGAATACATACCAGATATTAATGATTCAATCAAAAAAAACTTATATAATGAATATGATGATTATTCTCAATTATTAAAAGAAATTATTTTAAAAACTATTAATACAATAACAAATATAAATTTAATGTTTTTTGAAAAAAATGAAGATAAAGTAATAATTTACAAAATAGAAAATTTTTTTAATAATAGTATTGCTTCTTGCAAAAATAAAAAGAATGATGAAATTATTGATGATAAAATAAAAAAATTAGATTATAAATATAATTCTCTACAATTATTAAAAGATTCTGAAACACTTTTTTCTTTAATATTATATGGATGTTGGCAAGATTTATGTTTTCAATATTTAAAAATATTTTCTTTAACATCATCAGAATCAGTAGGAATTATTTCTCATAATATTTTGAAATTATTATAAATATTTTTGGACTTCAGTAATATAATTAAAAATTATATTATTGAAGATTTGATTACAAATTTTTATTAATTATTTGTTATTTTTAATTTTTATATTTTTATTTTTTTGATAATAATCATGTTTTCACAGCAGAAATATAATATTTTTTCCAAAAATAATATTTCTTAACTAAAAAAAAGACATAATAAATCTAAAAAACTTCTCTAAAAAATTATGAAATAATAATAAGAATTAAATAAAATTAAAGGAAAAATACATATAAATACAAAAAAAAATTTAATATTTCTGAATAAAATTATTAATCCATTAATTTTACAAAATAAATCATCCCAAAATTATATAAACAAAATAATTTAATTATCAAAAAAGAAAAAAAATTTCTAATAGTATTTTTACTTATTTTTTTGAAAAAATTTTTCTAAAAAAAATAATTCAAGAATACAAAAAAATATTTTAAACATTTTTTTGATATTAATAAATATTTTTTCATGAATTTTTATTTAATTTTTATTTTAAAAATATTTATAATTTTTTTTAATTAATAGAATATTTATTTTTCATTACCTTTTTAGTAGATATTATCCAAGATAAGAAAAAGATACTGTAATAAATTAAAAATAAATTTAAAATTGAATTAAAAAAAACAAATAATAAAATGATTAAAAAAAAATCTAAACAAAAAATAGAAAAAAAATGGAATATAAATAAAAAAACTCTATTTTCTTTTCTTTTTTTAGGTTTTAAACTAAAATATATTCTTAAAATTAAATAACGTGAATAAAATACTACAAATACAGTAATAATGAATAATGAATAAAAATTAATATGAAAAATATTTTTACTAATAATATCTTGATAAAAAATTTTTTCTTCATCAAGCAATAAACATTTATTATTATCACCCATAGTAGTTACATATCCCTCATCAATATTATTATAAATCACTCTATGAAATATTCTACAACTTTTATCTATATTGTTAAAAGTAATTATATCTCCGTTTTCTTTAGAAGCTCTTAATTTTTTACATTCTTCTAAAGAAATTTTTTTACTTAAAACAAAAGAATGATTTTTAACTTTAGGAAACATGCTATTACCTTCTGTAAAATACCAATTATATTTATTTTTGAAATAAGGTAGTTTGATAATAGGTTTTCTAAAAATGTAATTTTCTGTTGTTAATAATAAATAAATAATTAAAATTTCGATGAAAAAGATAAAAATTTTTAATATTTTATTAATAATAACATTTTGTAATATTATTGCTGCATTAATAATAATTTTTCACTTACTTTCTTTCAAATTATATTTATTAAATATTAAAATTAGAGTGATCATCAAATAATATTAATATTTTTTAAAAATATTAAATTTTATAAATATTTATTTAAATTTTCTTAAAAAAATATTTTTTATTATTATTATAATAAAAAAATTCAAAATAATATTTGATCTTTTTTTATAAAAAATATATTTTTTATTTTTTTATATAATTTTTTTTATATAATTTATTAATTTTAATATTTTTTTTAAAAGAATTATTTAATTTTATTTTAAAAAATATAATATTTTTTTTACAAAAAAAAGAAAATTTATTTAATTAAAATGATTCAAAAAAATTTAAATTATTTAATTTATTTTATTTTTTTCTCTTTTTAATTTTGTTTCAACGTTTTCTATATCTAATGATAAATTTTTAAAAGAATTAAGATTTTTGAATTTTTTTTCTAATTTGCTAAATAAAATAGTAAATTCTTGTCCAATTTATTAATATTAATTATCTATTTTATATAATTTAAATCAACAATTTGTTTGTTATAATCGTTTTATATTCAAAATTATAATTAATTATTTTTTTAAACTATTCTTCATAAATTTTTAGTTTTAAGATTCTTTAGCTAGAATATATATTAATATATATTTTAATTTTTTTTTCAAAATTATTTTATAGATTTTCTAAAGATCTTAAAATTTTTTCATCTGCTATTTTATTCTTTGATCAATAATTTCAATAACGAACTTCTTATAAAAGATTTTTAAAATTGATAAAAAGTATTACTTAGATAACTATCAATTTTTCTAATTAATTTTATAAATTTTTAACTTTATTTATAATGTCAATAATTCTTTTTTGTAAATTAAAATCATTATTACCAAAATTAATTAATCTAATGATAATTATTATTAAATTTATAATTAATAATATTTTGTTAATTTAAGTCAGTATTAAAAATTATCAATTAGTTTTTTTATTATCTACTATATTATCATTTTTTTATATTAAAAATAAATGATTCATTTTTATTTTTTTTGGATTAAATAGGGTTTTACATATTATTAAAAAATAACCAAAAAATTATCGGACATAATAATATTCAAAAAAATTAAAAAATATCTAAATTGTATTAATATTCCCTTATTTATTAAAATTACACATATTCTATAATGTTACACAAAAAAATAATCATATTTTTTATTGTTTTTTTGTATCATTTATTTATATTTTATTACATATATTAAATATTTGATAAAATATAGAATTTTGTATAAAAATTAATTTAAGATAATATAGTAATTTTATCAAAAAAAATTTTATTTATAATAGAAAATTAATAATAAAAATAACATATAATATAATTTTATAAAATATTTTCTTAATAATTTTTAAAATATAAAATTTTAAAAAAATATTTATTCATATTTGGGAAAAATTATGCTTAAAAGAAAATATTCTTTTTGTCTTTTTGATTCTATATTTTCTATCAAAAATCTTTTTTTATTTTTTTTTATTTTTTCTTGTTCTTTTCTTTTATATTCTATTTTATGTATTTTTTCTTCTATGTTAACAGCTGTGATTCTTTTGGTTTGATCCAAAGAAAGTATAATAGTTTTAAAGAAATCTTTTTTTCCTAATGCAAACACTTTATTAGATTTAATTTTTTTTTGAATTAATTCAAAAGAAAAAAAACAAAAAACTATAAAAAGTAAAAAAATATTTTTCAATAATTTAATTCTTTTTAAATTAAAATTCATTTTCTCCATCCTTTTTAAAAAATATTTTTATGTGTGAATCACAAATATAATTTTAATCTAAAATATACAATATTTTTTATAATAATTAAAATTATTTATAATTATTAAAAAATCATATAATTTTATTAATGGATATTTTTTGGGATAATCTTATCCATTATTTTAATTATTTTTTGAATATATTTTTTTTTTTTAAAAAAAAAAAAAAAAACGTTTAAATTACGTTTTTTTTAATAAATCAATATTATTTTTATTTTCAATAATATTAATTTTTATATATAATTTTATATTTTTTAATTTATTTTTTCTCTTTAATTTTTATTTTTTTTCTTTAATTTTTTTTTGCTCCATCATAGTATTATAGTTTATTAAAAAATTCAGTAAATATAAAATTATTGTTACAACAAAAGCTAAAATAGATAATATAATTGAGTTTTCCTTAAATATTTTAATATTTTCGAATAAATATACAATAATTAAAAATAACGAATAATAAACTACTAATGAAAACATAGAAACTTTAATCATTTGAGATTTTGTAAGTTTTTCCAATTTAAATTTAAAAACGTGATTTACTACTTTTCTAACTAAATTAAATCTTTTCGCTGCAAGTTTAAATAAAACGGAATATAAAAATGTTGCGATTAAGAATATTGATGAAATAAATTTTAAATTTCTTAATTCTTCTTGTCTAATAAACTCTTTAACTTTAATAAAAAAACCTTCATCTTTTAATTCAATTTTAAAACAAAAATTAATGAACATAAATAATACAATACAAAAATAATATATCAAAAACGTTACAATGAAACTTCTAACAAAAATTGCATTAATTTTTTTTCTTTTTTCCAATAAATTATCTTCGATTTTTTCCATTCTATTATTCTCCTTTTATCTATTTTTTTATAATTTTTTCTTAAAAATTTATATTAGAAAATGTTAAAATTTAACTGTGATACACCAAGATAGTAAAGATTATAAAATTATAAAACTTATAAAAAATCATTATTTTATTTAAATAAAAAAAGAGTAATAAAACTTTTTATTTTTAAAACATGAAATTAAACTATTTATTAACTTACATTATAATATAATAACTTAAAAAAAATAAAAATCAATTACTTATATCAATTTTCTAATAAGAAAATAAATTTTTTCTAAAATAAAGAAAAACATTAAATATTAGTTATCTTGTAGGAATGTATATAGAATAGTAATAATAAAAAATTATTATAATTTAATTAAATTTAAAAAATAAAAAAATAAAAAATAGTTAATAATAAATTGTATAAATTATTATTTACTAAAAAGATAAAAAAAATATATCTTTAAAAAATCAAAAATTTTTGATTTTTTTTAAAAATTAAGCTAAAATTTTTGTGTTAACTCCTCAGATTTATTTCATCATTTTTGTTAATTTTTATATAAAATTTAAGTAATTTTTGTTCAACTAATTATTATTTTATTTTTCTAAATACAGTGTTAACTATAAATAAAATTTATAATATGTTTTTTTATACAATTAATTTTTTTATTTTTTTTGTTTTTTATAATATAATTTTTTGTTGATATTATTATAAAAATATAAAATAGTTCAAACTAACATAATAAACTTTAATCAAAAATTTTATTTTCTGTTAAAGAAAATCATGTCCTATATGAATTAAATTAAAAAAATATATACAAAAATTAAATAGTCTTATCTTTAATGATAACTAAATATTATTTAAATAAAATTATTGTATATATAATAAAAAAACAGAATGCATGTTTTTAAAAAAAATATAAAAATTTTATTTAAATAATATTTATTTGAAAATTATACAAATCAAAACAAATAAGAAAAAAGATTATTAATTACTTTTTCATTCAGATTTTTTTATAAGATTTGAAAAAAGTGGACATACAAATTGTGATCTTTTTTTTAAAAAATATACTTGAATTTAAATAAAATTTTTACATTAAAAAAAATATAAAATATACTTCTTATCCACTATCCACAATTAAAATATAAATTACTATATAAAATTATTTTTTTTTTTTTTTGATTAACGCTCTTTTTT
>NZ_VWXM01000004.1 GCF_009268105.1 Candidatus Phytoplasma sacchari | reverse complement strand
TTTAGATCCATATATCAAATTCATGAGATGTGAAGAAGTTCCTGGACATGTCTGGTTTATTTATCAAGGACCTCAATATCTTTTAGATGAAGATAAAGATTATTATATTGGTAAGGCTAATTTACCTTATGATCCAAATAATCAAATAGGAACTGATTCTACTAAAGAATATCACTTACACTTTAATCCGGTTCGTAAAACCTTGAGTGTTTATACGGAGAAGTTTAATGTTAAATAATTTTCCTTTACAATAAGGTTGATAAAAACAAATTAAAAATTAAAAGGAGTTAAAAACTAATGAAAATGAAATTTAATTTTAACAAAATCCTGAAATGGACGGTTTTCATTGGACTCCTTTTAGTAGTTTTCTTAATCATCATCATTAAATTATTTCCTGATAAAAGTGAATTCAAACAAATTCCTATTCCAGAAACCCAAATACAAGAAAATAAAAAATGGCAAGAACAAGGTCAAACTATGGTAGATAGAACATATACTTTCTACGGTTTAAACGGTTTTTAGGATATTATCAAAAAGAATTAGAGAAAGAAAAAAATAAACCAACAGCTGAAGAATTTGCTAGACAAGATCCAGAAGCTGCCAAATTAACTCCTCTCGAAATAGAAGAAAGAGTCAGAGATGATGATAAAATTAATCTTTATCAACATCGTCTCCAAACTCAAAAAGAACCCAGTGATATTTTGTCTTTTGTGAAGCAACCTTTTAGAGAATGGAGGACTGATTCCGGACAACCAGCATTTAGGGGTTCTACTTTCAATAAAGCTATTAGAGATTCAGTATTCGAAGTATATATCAAATATATGAGATGTGAAACAGCTCCTGGCAACGTCTGGTTTATTTATCAAGGACCCCAATATCTTTTAGATGAAGATAAGGATTATTATATCGGGGATGCTGAGTTAGCTTATGATCCGAACGAACAATTATTAAATACGAAAACATATCATTTACACTTTAATCCAGTTCGCAAGACCCTGAGTGTTTATACGGAGAAGTTTAATGTTAAATAAATCTGTTCTTTCTAAAAATAAAATAAATTTAAAATTAACTAAAAATATTACAATTAATTTTATTATTTTTTTAAAAAAAAGAAAAAACACTTATTTTAGACAATAATCTTCTTATATGTTAAAATTATTTTAAAAAATATAAGAGAGTAAATAAAGAAGATGGTGATAAAATTATCAGAACGTCAAAGAAAATTTGCTAATAATATTGTAAAAACAATAAGAAATAGACGAAATAGTTTATGCGTTGCACCTACAGGATTTGGTAAAACTATTATATTTACTGCACTTTTAGAATACTTTTTCAGAACAAATCAAGTAAAAAAAATATGTGTTTTATGTCATAGAGATGAAATTAATTACCAAAATAAAAAATGTTTTGAATCAATTAATCCTCATATTACTACGGGTTTATTTGATGGAAAACATAAAGATTGGGATAAACAAGCTATTTTTGCTATGTTTCAAACTCTTGGATTAAATAAAAATTTATTACAATTAGATGCTATTGATATGTTGATTATTGATGAAGCGCATCATGCGTCAGCTTCTTCTTATCAAAAAATTATTAATTATTTCAGAACAAAAAACAGTAATTTTAAGCTTTTAGGTTTTACTGCTACTCCAGAAAGAGGAGATGGAATAAATTTATTAGATACATTTGATAATATCGCTGATGAAATTACAATAAAAGAAGCCTTTGAAGAAGGTCTTTTAATCGAACTAGAAGAAGAACATATTATTTTAGAAGATATCGATATTAAAAAAAAAATTGCTAATTTAAATTATAAAGATGGAGAATATGATATGAATCAATCAGAAAGATTGATAAATATTCTCCCTTTAAATGATGAAGTTGTTTATAATTGGAAAAAATACGCTAGCGATAGACAAACCATTATTTTTTGTACTAATTTAAAACATGTTAATAATTTAACAGAACATTTTCAAAGAAAAGGTATCAAAACAGAAGGTCTTTCAGAACAAACTAATTTTTCTAAAAGAAAAGAAATTTTAAATTCTTTTCGTGTAGGAGAAATAAAAATAATTATAAACTGTAATATATTAATAGAAGGTTTTGATCTTTCTTCCGTTTCTTGTATTATGATTTTACGACCTGTGCGTTTTAGAACTACTTTTTATCAAATGATAGGTCGTGGGTTAAGAAGGGATAAAAGTTCTGATGCAATAAAAAAAAAATGTTTATTAATATGTTGGGGCGATAAAGAAATTATAGATAAACATATTTCCTATTTTTGGCAAGAAAAAAAAAGTAATTTTATAGGAAAACAAAATAATAATATAAATAAAAAAAATGTTAAAAAAAACATGAATTCAAATAAAAGATCTTCTATTCAATATACTTATACTAATCGTTTTGTCATCAAAAGAACAAATAATACTCAAATTAAAATGCAAAATAAATTAAAAGATTCTGAATTTGAATGGTACGAAGTTTTTGAAACAGCTAAAAATATAAAAGGGTTTATGACATTAGGTTATTTTAATATAAAATGTTGGATTTTAATTGTTTATTTAATAAGTCAAAAAGAATGTGTAGTTATGTCTGGTACATCAGATGAAGATTTTAATATTTTAATGAAAGATAAAGATCCTTTACATTGTATAATAGAAGCTGAAAAATGGCTTCAAAATATGGATAATAAAAAAAGTTTATATTTTAAGAAAAGAAAAACTTCAATAGATATTAACGATAATCAATTATATCATAAAAAATTTCCTTATTTGATAAGAGAATTATATGAATCAGGCGAAATAGAATTAACAAGTTTTCAAGGAAGTATTTTAATAACTGTTTCTTCACAAAGAGAAAATATTCAAAAAACTTTAGGTATAGAAGAAATTGAATTAAATATAATAAAAGATATTTTTTAATTTAATATTTTTAAATTGTAATTTTCCTTTACCAATAAATATTATTTAATAAAAAAAGACTTTTTTAGTCTTTTTCTTTTTAACTTTTTTTTTACCTTTTATTTAGGAGATTAACGAAAAAACCTGATTAATTACTAAAAAACCTTTTATAATATGAATGTTCGTATTTTAGTAATGAAAAGAGAAAAAAAGAGGATAAAAAATCTAATAATGTCTCCTAAAATATTCAAAAAGTATTCTTTAGAAACCAAAAAAGCTGTTATTCAAGCTAAACTTCAAGGTATGAAGGATAAAGAAATTGTTAAAAAGTTCAAATTAAATCATAATTCCCTAATTTATAATTGGTTAAAAAAATTCAAAATTAATAATTATCCAGATACCAGGAATCAATATTCTTTAGAAACAAGACTAAAAGTTATTTTGGCTAAAAAAGAAGGCTGGTCAAATAAAAAAATTCAAACTCATTTTAATATTCAAAACATTACTCAAATTACACGATGGGTTCGATGGTTTAACAACAAACAAATTTATCGTTTAGAAAACCCTAGAGGAAGACAATATTGTTATAACAAATTTTTTCACAATCCTCTTTTTGAATCGATTAAAAAAGAAATTAAACAACTTTTAGGGCTAAACAAGAAAACTCACAAAGAACTTTATTTAAAAATAGTAACTAAATATTCTCAGAAAGTGGGTTTAAATCAATTATTAAAATGGTTAAATTTACCAAAAAGCACGTACTATAATTGGTGTAAAAAAATAAAACAACCAACTTATCCCACTACTTTAGATTTAGCTATTCGAAAAATAGCTAACCGTAACCGGGATTATAACCATGCAGGACAAGGTCGTTATTTATTAGGTTATCGGCGTTTACATTTAAAACTCCGTTTGATTGGTTTTAAAGTTAATCCTAAAACAGTTTATCGAAAAATGAAAAAATGGGATTGTTTATGTCAAACTCCTAAAAATAGTTATTTTATGAGAGCTTATAAAAAAAGAGTAAGCGGTTATCAAAAACCAATTAATTATACTAATCTTATTCAAAATAATTTTCAAACTACTTCCCCTTATCAAAAACTTTGTGGGGATATTACCTATTTACCTTATAAGCAAGATAAAAGTATTCAATATCTTTATTTAGCGGTAGTCATGGATTTATATAACCGAGAAATAGTAAGTTATTCTTTGTCAGAATATCAAAACACTGCCCTTATTAAACAAACATTAATTCCTTTGCCTAAAGGGTTAAAAGGTATTTTTCATACTGATCAAGGTTTGCAATTCACTAATAATCATATCAAAACCATTTTAAAAAAAAAAGGATTGAAAACTAGTATGTCAGAAAAAGCTTCTCCTTCCCAAAACGCTTGCATCGAAAGTTTTTTCAGTAACTTAAAAGGGGAAAAATTCTTCTGCCAAGATAAAAAACGTTTAACTCCTAAAAAAATTAAACAAAAAGTAACACATTTTATTGAATATTATAATCGGAAAAGAAGATTAAAGTATTTAGGATATTTATCTCCTCTTCAGTTTAAACAACAAAATATTTTTAATCCAAACTATTAATAGAGATAATGTATAATGTTATTATTGTCATAAAATTTTTTAAAATATAATATTTATGAAATTAAAATTTCATTAAAGGGGATTAATTAAGTTGAATAGATTTATTTTTGTTATTGAATTTACATTATTAATATGGTCTTGCTATAATTTATGTTTTGATTTTTTTATTCCGATGTTTTATTTTTTATTCGAAAAATATAATTGGCATCCATTAAAAGATAAAAATATTAAAAATAATATTAACCACTGTAATAAAACAGTTTATTTTCATTTTTTGCCTTTTATACATTCAGCTTTAGTATTTATTGTTATGATTTATAACTTATTTCCAAGTTTTTTTAAATAATTAATTTAATTTTACAAATTAATCAAGTTTAAAAATATAAATAATAAAACTTTTAAGCTGATTATAAATAGTAGGTGTGACTTGGCCGGACACACTTTTCTTTTTCTTTTTTTTACTTTTCTTTTTTAAATCTTTAAATTATTTTTTAAACTATTTATTCTTTTTAATTTAAGGAATAAGAAGAGGGGAAAACGCTCTCCCAAGCGTTTTTCACCTTTTCTTCTTACTAAAAGCTTTTCTTTTTTTCTTTTTAAACAGAAATTTAAAAAAAGCTCTTGACAAAAAGCTTTCTGTTAAATATAATGTAGCTGTGAACGCTAGTGAACAGACAATAGATATATATAATTTACTTACTTACTAAAGTAAGTAAATTATATATATTATATGTTTTCTTTTTTCTTGGTTACTTCTTTTTTCTTTTTTCAAAAAAATAAAAACTAAATTTTTAAAATTTAATAAAAATAGAAAATGTTTTAAATGAGAAAAAGGTTTACTCTGTATTTCAAATATTTTATATGTTTTATATATCAAAGCTCCACGGAAGATGGTTGAGTAGTAGTAATATTCAAGTAGCTTTTTTTTTAAAGTTAAAAGAAATTATTTGAGAAATGAAGATGTTTTTTATTGGTTATTTTTAATTATTAATAACCAATAATGAGACTTTATATTTAATTTTAACACCTTATTTTGGATATAATTTTTTCTTAAAAAAGTCAGCATAAAATAGTTGACTTTTATTTTTTTTGAGTTATACTACCAGTAGTTAATAAACAATTTGACTATTTTAAAAAAAAGAAAATAGTTTTTATAACAGTACCACTTCGATGGAGCAGTTCAAGGCTATTAAACTGTTTGTAGTATAAACACCATTTAATCATCAATCATAAATTTGTTACTTATTTTTAATTTGAAATGAGTTTGAATTTAGTTATTAGACAAATTATTTTTTTGCACAAAAACCGCTTTTAATTTTGTTTCTAAATCATAATGATTTTTTTAAAAGTACAATTCTTCAGTAATTTTTAATCGACGAAGCCAAGTATAAATAATAGTTAGCTGGTTTAATCCAAATTTTTAACAATTTCAGCACCTTTCATTTATTGTAGCTTAACTTAAACAACGACTTTTAATCTAAAGAATAATTTTTTCATTCATCAAATTAATATAATTATTTACTTTTTAAATTTTTACTTGAAAGCATAATAAAGAATTATTTTGTTTTGTAAATAGAATACTTGAAATAATGCGGTGCTGTGGAATACTATTCTTGAGGCTGTCGTTGCTTGTTAAACTGTTGACAAATGAAAGGTGCCGGGAAATTGTTAAAAATTTTGATTAAACTGGGTTCAATATATACTGGTTTTCGTCGATTAAAAATTACTGAAGAATTGTACTTTTAAAAAAAAATCATTATGATTTAGAAACAAAATTAAAGCGGTTTTTTTGTGCAAAAAATAATTTGTCTAATAACTAAATTCAAACTCATTTTCAAATTAAAAATAAGTAACAAATTATATGATTGGTAAAAATGGTGTTTATATCAATGTTTAATAGCCTTGAACTGCTCCATCTAAAGTGGTACTGTTATAAAAACACGTTTTATATAAGAAATTGTAATTAAGAAAGTCGTTTTTTAACCACAAGTATTCTAACTCAAAAATAAAACAACTATTTATGCTGACTTTTTTTTAAGAAAAAATTATATCCAAAATAAGGTGTTAAAATGAAGAGTATAAAGTCTCATTATTGAAGGTTGGGGCCAATAAAAAAATCACCAATAAAAACATCTTCATTTCTCAAATAATTTCTTTTTAACTCTAAAAAAAAATAGCTACTTGAATATTACTACTACTCAACCATCTTCCGGAGCTTTGATATATAAAAAACATATAAAATATTTGAAATCCAGAGTAAACCTTTTCCTCTCTATTTAAAAACATTTTCTATTTTTATTAAATTTTAAAATTTAGTTTTTATTTTTTTAAAAAAAGAAAAAGAAGTAACCAAGAAAAAGAAAAACATATAATATATATAATTTACTTACTTTAGTAAGTAAGTAAATTATATATATCTATTGTATGTTCACTAGCAGTTCACAGCTAGATTTATACGCACAGAAAGCTTTTTTGTCACAGCTTTTTTACCCTGTTTAAAAGAAAAAGAAAAGTTTTAGCAAGAAGAAAAGGTGAAAAACGTTGGAGGAGCGTTTTCCCTCTTCTTCTTCCCCAAATTAAAAAGAATAAATAGTTAAAAATAATTTAAAAGATTAAAAGAAAATAAAAAAAGAAAAAGAAAAATAAATGTGTGTCTCCGCCGCGCGCCTTGCCGCTGAAACAACAGGTAAAGCTCCCTTAAAAAGAGCGTGTATTTAAATAGCGCAGAAGCATCATGTTGTTGTTTAAACTGAAGAGGCTATAGTAGTAATATTCGCGCTATTTTTTTAGAGTTAAAAGAAAATTATTTGAGAAATGAAGATGTTTTTATTGGTGATTTTTTATTATTAATAACCAATAATGAGACTTTATATTTAATTTTAACACCTTATTTTGGATATAATTTTTTCTTAAAAAAGTCAGCATAAAATAGTTGACTTTTATTTTTTTTGAGTTAGAATACTTGGTAGTTTAAAAATGACTTTTAATTATTAAATTTCTTATATAAAACGTGTTTTTTATAACAGTACCACTTCGATGGAGCAGTTCAAGGCTATTAAACTGTTTAGTATAAACACCATTTTTTACCAATCATAAATTTGTTACTTATTTTTAATTTGAAAATGAGTTTGAATTTAGTTATTAGACAAATTATTTTTTTTGCACAAAAAAAAAACTGCTTTAATTTTAACACCTTATTTTGGATATAATTTTTTCTTAAAAAAGTCAGCATAAATAGTTGACTTTTATTTTTTTTGAGTTAGAATACTTGTAGTTTAAAAAAACGACTTTCTTTTAATTACAAATTTCTTATATAAAAAACGTGTTTTTATAACAGTACCACTTCGATGGAGCAGTTCAAGGCTATTAAACTGTTTAGTATAAACACCATTTTTTACCAATCATAAATTTGTTACTTATTTTTAATTTGAAAATGAGTTTGAATTTAGTTATTAGACAAATTATTTTTTTGCACAAAAAAACCGCTTTAATTTTGTTTCTAAATCATAATGATTTTTTTTAAAAGTACAATTCTTCAGTAATTTTTAATCGACGAAGCCAAGTATAAATAATAGTTAGTTGGTTTAATCCAAATTTTTTAACAATTTCAGCACCTTTCATTTATTGTAGTTTAACTTAAACAACGACTTTTTAATTTATAAAGAATAGTATTTTTTTATTTTAGAAAACATTTATTTCAAATTATTCTATTTTCTCTTTTAATATGAACAAAAAAATTTTTATTATAAATTATTTTATCGAGTATTAAATGTTTTTTTTAATCTCTTAGGTAAAAGGTGAAAAAAATTTTAAAAAAAACTTTTATCCTTATTTATTTTTGTAAAGGGTAAATTATTTAGTATTGAATTGATCGTTATAAACACTGAGAGTGTTTCTGATTGGATTAAAATGAAGATTATATTTTTTGGTTAGAACAATTTTCTTATTTGTATTGTAATAAGGAAGATTAATTTTTCCTAAATAATAATCTTTATCTTTTTCTAATAAATATTGAGGACCTTCAAAAGTAAAATCTAAAGAATAATTTTTTTCATTCATCAAATTAATATAATTATTTACTTTTAAATTTTTAATTTGAAAGTATAATAAAGAATTATTTTGTTTTGTAAAAATAGTATCATCAAATGTAGGTATTCCAGCATCTGTATTTTTCCATTCTTTAAAAGGTTTTTTTACAAATTTTAACAAATCATTTGGTAATTTTTGTGTATTAATTTTTTGTTTATAAAAACTAATTAAATATTGATTTTGTTCAGTAATAGGTTTATTTTGTTCTTTTTCTAATTCTTGTTCATAATATTCAATTCCGTTTAAACCATAAAAAGTATATTGTTTTTGGATCATTTTTTTTCCTTCTTGTGTCCAATTTCTAATTTTTAAAACTTTTGGTTTATTAATATCAGAATAAATAATATAATCTTTTTTTGGTTTTTTATTGTCTTCTTCAGAAACATAAATAAAAAAAATAAAGATGAAAATAATTAAAATAAATAAATAAAATATAAATTTTGTTATTTTTTTTTTTATTTTTAAAAACATTTTTGTGATTTAGTAAAATAACTCCTTTTAACATTTGTTTAAATTAATTTTTAAAAAATATATAAATTTTAATTTATTTCTAATTTTGCATTATAATTTTATTATTTTTTTGATAAAAAATTTAAATAAAATAAAAGAAATGAAAAAAAATTAAGTTATTTTTAAATCATGCATATATTTTAATTTTATTTTTTTACATAATAAATAATGATTTTGTTAATTTTAAATAATAAAATAAATCAAAATTAAAAAAATAATAATTTTTTATTATGATTATTTTATAAAAAATAAGTAATTAATTATTTGATATTATTATATTGTTTTAATATCATATTATTTGATTAATAAAATTTAAATTTTTATAAGTAAAAAAATAAAATTAAAAATTATCATTTTATTTTATCATGTTATATTTAAATGTTACTAATGATATAATATAGATATATTATCAAATGTTTTTAATTTAAATAAAAAAATTAAAAAGTATAATATTTTATCATAGTGAATGATTTTTTTTACTTTTAAGGATAATAATTTTTTCCATTTATAAAAAAAATTTTTATTTTTTTATTTTAAAAAGAAATTATAAAAACAAGGAAGAGTAAAAATGAATTTAGAAAATATAACAAAAGAAAAATCATTAGAAATACATGAAAAATATCATGGAAAAATAGAAATGAATTCTAAAATACCGGTTAATAATTTAGAAGATCTTTCTTTAGTTTATACTCCGGGAGTTGCAGAACCTTGTAAAAAAATAGCTCAAAATAAAGAAAATGTTTATAAATATACTTCCAAAAAAGATACTATAGCTGTTATTACTAATGGTACAGCAGTTTTAGGATTAGGTGATATTGGACCTTTAGCGTCTATTCCTGTTATGGAAGGGAAGGCTATTTTGTTTAAAAAATTTGCTAATATTAATGCTTTTCCGATTTGTATCGATTCAAAAGATCCTAAAGAAATTATTAATATTATTTCGAAAATTTCTTCTTCTTTCGGTGGTATTAATTTAGAAGATATTAAATCTCCTGAATGTTTTGAAATAGAAGAAGAATTAAAAAAAATATTGGATACTCCTTGTTTTCATGATGATCAACAAGGAACGGCTATAGTTATTAGTGCTGGTTTAAAAAATGCTTTAAAAGTAGTTAACAAAAAAAAAGAAGATGTTAAAGTTATGATATTAGGAGCAGGTGCTGCAGGAATTGCTACAGCTAAAATGTTACTTTTTTTAGGTTTTAAAAATATAGTTTTAGTAGATAAAGAAGGTGCTATCCATAAAGATTCACAAAAATTAAATTCTGAACAAAAAAAAATGTCTTTAATAACCAACTTAAACAATGAAAAAGGATATTTATCAGATATAATAAAAAATAAAGATGTTTTTATTGGATTATCCGCATCGGGTTTAGTTACTAAAGAAATGGTTTCTACAATGAATAAAGATGCTATTGTTTTTGCTTTAGCGAATCCTGTACCTGAAATCATGCCTGAAGAAGCAAAAAAGGGTAATGCCCGCATTGTTGCTACTGGTAGATCTGATTTCCCTAATCAAATAAATAATATTTTAGCCTTTCCTGGTATTTTTAAAGGAGCATTAAAAGCTGAAGCTGTTCAAATTAATGAAGAAATGAAAATGGCTGCAGTAGAAGTTTTATCATCAATCATACCTGAAAAAGAATTACACGAAAATAAAATTATTCCCTCTATTTTTGATTTAACAGTTTCAGAAAAAATTGCTGAAGCAGTTGAGAAAATGGCTATTCAAACTAAAATAACTAGAAAAGATATGAAAAAATTAAAATAAATAAGAGTAAAAATTATCTATATCTATATCTATATATATAGATAGATAGATATTATCAAAAATAAAGAAATAATAAAAAAATGTTATAAATTATATAATTTAAATTAATATAAATTTATAACATTTTTTATTTTAGAAAAAATTTACTTGCTTTATCTAAACTTTTTATCAATTGATCAATATCTTTTTCGTTATTATAAATACCAACTGAAATTCTAATTGTGTTTTTCTTTTTAATATGTTTTAGAATTAAATCAGAACAATATTTACCTGTTCTAACATAAACATTATTGTGGGATAAAAAAGTTTCTAAATCATGAATATGAATATTTTTAGAGTTGCATAAAATAATATTATTGTGATTTGTTTCATCATCTTGATTTAATATTTCTATATTTTTTATTTTTTTTAATTTTTTTTTAATATTTTCTATAATAAGTTTATTATGATTTTGAATATTTGAAATACCTATATTTTCTAAAAATTCTAAACTTTGTTTAAAAGCTATTATTGCACTAATATTAGGAGTACCAGTTTCAAATTTAAAAGCATCATCTTTAAAAAAAAATTTTTTTTTAAAGATTTTCTCAACATTAGAACTACCTACAAAAAAAGGATCTATTTTATTAAGAAATTCTTTTTTTCCGAATAAAACTCCAACTCCAAAAGGTCCATACATTTTATGAGCTGAAAAAGCCATAAAATCTACATTAATTTTCTTAACATCTATTTTTTTGCAAATAATTGATTGAGCAGCATCTAAAATTACTAGAGCTTTTTTACTATGTGCTAATTCAATAATTGAATTAATAGGAGTTTCATAACCTAAAACATTTGAAATATGAGTTAAAGCAACAATTTTTGTTTTATTAGTTAAAACTTTTTTGAAATTATTAATAGTTATTTTATTATTGCTTAAAGGAATAAAAATAAGTTTAGCTTTTTTTTCTTTAGCTATTTTTATCCAAGGAAATACTGAAGAATTATGTTCTAATTGAGAGGTAATTATTTCATCATTAGGTTTAATATCTTTACACAATATATTCGATATTATGTTGAGTGATTCAGTAGTGCCATTAGTAAAAATAATTTCTTGAGGGGAAGAATTAATAAAAAAAGCAACTTTTTCTCTAGATTCCTTTATCATTCTATTTACTTCTTGAGATAAAAATCCTGAATTTTTAAAATTCATACCATTACAACTATAAAATTTATTTATACTTTTAATTACTTTTTCAGGTTTTAAAGAAGTAGCTGCTGAGTCAAAATAAGCTAATTTAGGGTAAGTTTTGAAAATAGGAAACAAATTTCTAAAATTATTTTTTATAATCATAATTTAAAACCATTTTTTTTAAAAATTTATAAAACAGAATTTATAATATTGTTAACAATTGAGTTTATTTCTTGAGTATTTTTTTCTTTAAAGTCTTGGAAATGAATACAAGGATGAATAAATATTTCTATTCTTTTTTTTCTGAACCAAAATTTTCCTATAATAAATGAAGATCCTTTGATAGAAATAGGTAAAATAGAAGACTGACTTTTTAAAGCTATTTTGAAAGAACCATCTAAAGAATCAATAATCTTATCATTTGTTTTATTTTTTCTTCCTCCTTCGTGGAAAATCACTAAACTTAGAAATTTTTTATTAATTTTTTCTATATTTTTTTTTATATTTAAAACAGTTTTTCTTTTGTCATTTCTTGTTATTTCAATACAATCGAATGTATTAAAACAAAAACTTAATAAAAAACCTAAAAAACCATTATAAAGTTCACTTTTAGGAGCAAAAGTAATATTCATTGGTAAAACAGAAGCTAAAATAAAAGGATCAAATAGAGATTTATGATTTGAATAAATTATAATTTTTTCATCATGATTAATATTTTCTTTTTTATTAATTTTTATATCTATTCTAAAAAAGTTAATAATTAAGTTAGAAAAACTAGATAAAACTTTCTTTTTCAAATTATAATTATGAGCTTTTATTCTTATAATTAAAAGACATATTAAAAATAGAAGTAAAACTAAAATCCAAGTAATAATCAAATTTAAAATAAAAATTAATATAATTAATATTATTTTAGAATATAATGGTACTATTGATGAAAACAAAACTTCCATTAAAGAAAAAGAATAAAAAATAGGTATTTTTGTAAAAGTCAAACATAAAGAAAGAAAAAAAATAATGATAAAATAAATAGTAAAAAACATATTTATCACTTCCTTATATAAGTTACGAAAATTAATTCATTTGATATTTTTTTTTCAACTATACAAAATTCATCATAATTAAAATAAGGAAAAAACTTATTACCTTCGTATCTTTTTAAAATATGAGTAATAAACATTTTTTTAACAAAAGGTAATGATTGTTTGTATATTTCGCTTCCGCCAATTATAATAATATCTTTTTCGATATTATAATTTTTTTTTAAAAAAAATATTAAATCTTTTATTAATATAATTTTTTCTTTTGAATGTGCATAAAAACTAATATCTTTTTTATAATCAGCAACATAAATTTTTTTAAATGGTAATTTTTTATTTTTATAATAAAATTTTAAAGAAGAATAAGTTTCTGAACCAACTAAAACATTTTTATCAAAGGTTTTTTTTTTAAACCAAAGTATATCTTCAGGATAATTCCAGGGTAATTTATTATTAATACCTATTAAGAAATTAGAATCAAAAGCTGTTATTAAACTAATCATACTGCTATCTCTCCTTTTAAAGATTCATGAAAGTTATAATTCTTAAGAATAAAATCATTAATTTTAAAATTTTCTATTTGTTTTACATTGGAATTTAAAAACATTAAAGGTAATTTTTTAGGATTTCTTTTTATTTGTATTTCTATTTGTTTTAAATGATTTAAATAAATATGAGCGTCACCTAAACTATGAATAAATTTATGTGGTTTTAATTTAGTGATTTGAGATATCATCATAAGTAATAAAGAATAAGAAGCTATATTAAATGGCAATCCTAAAAAAACATCAGCGCTTCTTTGAAAAAGTTGTAATGAAAGTTTATCTTCATTTACATAAAATTGCATTAAAACATGACAAGGAGGTAAAATCATTTTTTTTATCAAAGGTACATTCCAAGCAGAAATTATCAAACGTCTAGAAAAAGGATTTTTTTTAATATTTTTAATAACTTCTTTTAATTGATCAATTCCTGAAAAATTACGCCATTGTTGACCATAAATAGGTCCTAAATTACCATATTTATAAGCAAATTCTTTATCTTTTTTTATTTTATCAATAAATTCTAGTAAACTTTCTCCTTTAAAATAAGAAGTTTTGGAATATTTTTGATATGGCCATTCATTCCAAATTTTAACATTATTTAATACTAAATAACGAATATTGGTGCTTCCACTAATAAACCATAATAGTTCATGAATAATTGAATTAATATGCATCTTTTTAGTAGTTATTAAAGGGAATCCATCATCTAAATTAAAATGCATTTGATATCCAAAAATACTTTTAGTCATAATATTTGTTCTATTTTTTCTAAATACACCATTTTTAAGTATAAAATTACATAAATCTAAATATTGTTTCATATTATTATTTTATAACCTTTTTTTAAAAAAATAAAAAAATGGCGGAGGAAGAGGGATTCGAACCCTCGCATCTTTTTTAAGACCTACATATTTTCCAAACATGCCTCTTTACCATTTGAGTATTCCTCCTATTTAGAAAAAAAATAATTAATTGTAATTACAAACAAAGATTAATAAATGTTAATTAAAAAAAATTATTTTTTATTTTTTTTGAACATAAAAACATCTTTTGCGATTGTAATTTCTTCATTTGTAGGTATTATCATAATCTTAGTTTTAGAATTATTATCCGAAATAATTCTTTCTCCTGCATTTGTTTTGTCTTCGTTTAATTTTGGATCTATAAATATATTTAAAATTCTTAAACGTTTAATAATTTCACTTCTGAAATAAGAAGAATTTTCTCCGATGCCTGCTGTAAATACTAAAACATCAACACCTTCTAATAAAACGTAAAAACTAGCAATATAATCTACTATTCTTTTTATTTGAATATTAAATGCTAAAATAGATCTTTTATTATTTTTAGATATATTATTTTCTATATCTCTGGCATCATTTGAAATTCCAGACACACCTAAATAACCTGATTTTTTATTTAATTCATCAATAATTTCTTGAGATGTTTTATTTTGTTTTTTTGATATAAAAGGTATTATAGCTGGATCAATATTTCCGCTTCTTGTTCCCATAGGTACTCCTTCTAAAGGAGTAAACCCCATAGAAGTATCAACTGATTTACCATTTTTAATAGCAGCTAAAGAAACTCCATTTCCAGCATGACAAACAATCAATTTAAGATTTTTATTATTAAAAAAATTTGCTACTCTCTCGCTAATATATCTATAAGAAGTACCATGAGCTCCATATTTTCTTATTTTATATTTTTGATACCATTCATAGGGAGTTGCATATAAAAAAATTTCTTCTTCTATTGTTTGATGAAAAGTAGTGTCAAAAACACCTATTTGTAAAACTTCAGGTAAAATATCTTTAAATAATTTAATGTTTAATAAATTAATAGGATTGTGCAGAGGAGCTAAATCGTTTAAAGTAGCTATTTTTTCTATATTTTCTTCTGTTAAAATTATAGAATTTTTAAATATTTCTCCTCCTTGAACTATTCTATGTCCTATACCTTCTATTTCTTTTAAACTATTAATAATTTTTTCTTGTATTAGCAAGTCTAATATCAATTGAATAGCTTGTTTATGATTAATTATTGGTAAAATTTGTTCTATTTTTTTATCTTCTTTAAAAAAAATATTTAAAATAGCATTATCATAGCCGATTTTTTCAACTAATCCTAAAGCAAAAACTTTTTCTGTAGGCATATCTAATAATTTAAATTTTAAAGAAGAACTACCTGCGTTGACTGACATAATTTTCATAATATAAAATTTTGATTCAAAATTGAACTTTTTACTCCTTTTTCAACTTTTTTCCAACATAAAAATAAAAATTAAAAAAATATTAAAAATTTTTTCTCTATTATTTTAACATGAAGTATCATTTTATATTAATTTTTTTATTTTTGTTTTTTTTACAAAAATCAAATATAGATAAAAAATTCAATTTAAATTAATTAAATGAAGATTTATATAAGAAATTTTTTAAATTTTTACAGGTTGATGTTTTTTTAAAAAAATATTTAATAAAAAATAATCTATATTTTGGATAATTGTTTGTGAATAATCAAAATATAAAGGAACAGATGTATCTATTTTTACTAAAAAACGATTAAAAAACAATTTTTCTTTAAATATAATGAATTTTTCTTTTATTTTGTTATCTATTTTGTTTAAGTTTAAAAAAATATTTTCTAAATTATTAAACTGATTTAGTAGTTTTATAGCTGTTTTGGGACCTACTCCTGGTATTCCTTGAATATTGTCAGATATATCTCCTACTATGCTTTTAAAATCTATTATTTGACTAGATTTTAAATTTAATTCATTAAATAAAATGTTTTTATCATAGCAAACCACATCTTTCAAACCTTTTTTAATTAAACAAATTTTGATATTTTTATCAATTAATTGCAAAAAATCTCTATCGCTAGAAAAAATTAAAACAGGTATATTTTCGGCACTAGCCTTTTTCGACAAAGTCCCTATTATGTCATCAGCTTCATAACCATTTTGTAGATGATACTTAATACCTGATAATTTTAAATATTCTTGAATTAGTTCGATTTGAGGAATTAATTTAATAGGTGTTGGAAGACGTTTTTTTTTGTAATCTGGATAGTAAATATGTTTTTTTGTTTTACCTTTAGAATCAAAAATCACACAAATATTTTTTTCTGTTTGTTCTAAAATTTTTTTAAACATATTAATAAAAATTATCAAAGCATTAACATCTTCTCCATTTTTGTTTTGTATTATTTTTTTTTTATAAGCTGTAGCATAATAAGCTCTAAATAATAGAGAATGCCCATCAACTAAAATTAAATTTTTCACATTAAAAAAACTCCTTCTTGCAAAATAAAAAGAATATTCAATCAACCTTTATTTTAAAAAATTATCAAAGAAATTTTCTGAATTTTTTAAATTTTCTAAATCTTTATCATTAAAATTACTAATTTTATTGGATATTTCTTTTTGTTTTTTTATAAAAATTATTAAATTTTCCACATCTTTAATTTTATTTCCAGAACCCATAGCTATTCTTTTTCTTCTTCTGTTATTAAATTCTATTAGATTTGGATATATTCTTTCTTTAATTGTCATACTATCTATAATAGATTCAAATTTTTTCAAAATATTTGTATCTAAAATTGGCATTGTTTTGATTTGAGAGCTAATACCTGGAATAAAATTTAATATTTTTTTAAAAGAACCCATTTTTTTTATTATTTTTAATTGTTTTTTCAAATCATTATAATTATATTCTTTTTTTAAAATTTTTTCTAAAGTTTTTTTTTCTTCTTCAGAATTAATTTTTTCTTCCACATTTTCTATTAAAGTTAAAATATCACCCATTCCTAAAATTCTGGAAGCTATACGTTCAGGATAAAAAATTTCAAAATTATCATCATTATATTTTTCAGAAGAAGAAATAAATTTAATAGGCAATTTAGTCATATATCTGATAGATAAAGCTGCTCCTCCTTTAATATCTGCATCCATTTTTGTTAAGATTACACCTGTAGCTTTTATTTGTTCATTAAAATTTTTAACTATATTTACAGATTCTTGTCCTAAAATAGCATCCGAAACAATTAGAATTTCTGAAGGAAGAGTTTGTTTTTTGATATTTTTTAATTCTTGAATCATCATATTATCAATAGTTAAACGTCCAGCAGTATCAATTATAACTGTATCAAATTTATTTTTAAAAGCATAATTAAAACCATTTTCAATAATTTGAGATATTTTTTTATTTTTTTGGAAAAAAACTTCAATATTTATTTTTTTTCCTATTTGAGTTAATTGATCAATGGCTGCAAGTCTATAAATATCACCTGCAATTATTAAAACTTTTTTATTTAACTTATTTTTAATAAAAAGAGATAATTTTCCAGCAGTTGTTGTTTTACCACTGCCTTGTAAACCTATTAAAAGAATAGTATTCAAATTTTCTTTATTTTTATTTAAATTTAAATTTATCTCTTTTGAACCTAAAATTTCTATTAAAGTATCTTTTATAATTTTAATGATTTGTTGTTGTGGATTTAAACCTTTTAATAAAGTATTTCCTAAAGCTTTTTTTTGAATTAATTTATTAAATTCGGTAACTACTTCATAATTAACATCTGCTTTTATAAAAGATAAACTTATATCTTTCATAATCAATTCAATGTCTTTTTCTTGAATATATTTTTTATTTTTAATTTTATTAATAATTTTTTGTAAACCTTCATTTAAAAAACTCATTTATATAAAATCCCCTTTTTTTATTATTTTTTTTAATTTAATTAATCTAATAAATTATCAACAAAATCTTTTATGTTAAATTCAATTAAATCATCTTCTTTTTCGCCTATACCAATATACTTGATTTTTAAATTGTACAAATATTTTATATCTAGTATTATTCCTGCTTTTGATATATTATCAAATTTAGTTAGAATAATACCATTTATTGGCAATATTTTATTAAATAATTCTACTTGATTTAAAGCATTATGACCAGTCATTGAATCTATTACTAAAAAAATCCTATAATTATTCTTAAAAAAAGAAGAATTATTATCTAAAATTTTATTAATTTTTTCTAATTCTTTCATTAGATTAACATTATTTTGTAATCTGCCTGAAGTATCTGACAAAATAAAGTCAAATTCTTTATTTTCCGCATATTTAATAGCATCAAAAAATAGTTTAGATGATTTTTTTGCATTATTTTCACAAAAAATATCACTATTTGTTATTTTACTCCAAGCCCTTAATTGTTCGATAGCCCCATCTCTGAAAATATCTCCGGCAACTAATAAAACTTTTTTATCATTTTTTTTAAATTTATAAGCTAATTTACCTATAGTTGTTGTTTTTCCGACTCCATTAACTCCTACAAATAAATATAATTGTGTTTTTGTATTTATTTCTTTTTTCAAAATATTTTTTTTTTGTTTAATATCTTTTATAAATTTATATTCAGGATTGTTATAAAATTCAATAATAATTTCTTTAATTATATCTAATAGATAAAAATTTATATTTTTTTCTTTAACTTTATTTTTAATATTTTGAATTAAATAAGATGATGTTTCTATCCCAATTCCAAATTTAATAAAAAAAATTTCTAATTCATCTAATAATATTAAATTTGAAAGAATATCGCTATTATTATTTTTTTTTATCCATTCTTTAAAATCATAATCCAAAGATTGAAATCCTAGATGTTTTTTCTTTGTTTGTTTATTTTTGAATATTTTTTTAAAAAAATCAAACATATTTTATTTACCTTCTTTTTTTTCTTTTAAAGAAATCATATTTTTGCATTGAGGAAAAGAGTTACAACCTAAAAATTCTCCATATTTTCCTTTTCTTTTTACTAAAAAATCATTACATAAAGAACATTTTTCTTTAGTTATAATTTCTTCTTTTTTTATTTTTTTATTAGCTAAATTCCAAAGATTAATAAAATTATTATAAAATTCCTTTAAAAAATCTATTTTGCTGATTTTATTATAATAAATTTCATCTAATTTTTTTTCTATTTGAGATGTATAATCGATATTAATAATAGAGGGAAAAAAATCATCTAAAGTTTTTTTAATTAATATTCCTAATTTAGTACAAATTATTTTCTTTTTTTCAATATAAACATAAAATCTTTTTTTTAAAATTTCTATAATGTTTGCATAAGTTGAAGGTCTCCCTATTTTTAAATTTTCTAGTTTTTTAATTAAAGAAGCCTCAGTAAATTGAGAAGGAGGAGAAGTTTCTTTTTGAATTTTTTCAATTTTTTCAGGTAAATATGTCTTATTTTTTTCTAAAAATGATAAATTTGTCATTTTAAAATCACTTTTTAATATTTTATAAAAACCATCAAAAATTATTTTATTATCATTTGTTACAAAAATATATTTATTTACACTAAAAAAAAATTCATTTTGTTCGAAAATAGCATTAGACATAAAACTAGCTAAAGTTCTTTTATAAATCATTTCATATAAAGCAAGTTCATATTTATTTAGATATTTTTTTAAAAAATGGGGAGTTATTGACAAATCTGTAGGTCTAATAGCTTCATGAGCATCTTGGACTAATTCTTTTTTAATTTCTTGTTTATAATTATTTAAATATTCTGAACCATATTCTTTTTTAATAAAAATATTTAATTTATCATAAAATATAGAAGATATTCTATGAGAATCAGTTCTCATATAAGTGATTAAACCTACTATTGAATCATCTATTTTGACTCCTTCGTATAATTTCTGAGCATATGACATTGTTGTTTTAGCACTCATTGATAATATTTTAAATGCTTCTTGTTGTAATGTAGCAGTAATAAAAGGTTTTGGAGATTTATTTATTATTTTTTTATTTTTTATTTTATTTAATAAAAAATTTTTATTTTTTATATCTTCAATAATTTTATTAGCTTGTTCTTCTGTGTTTATTTTTTCTTTTTTATTAATTTTTAAGTAAGTTTGGAATTTATCAAATACAGCTTTAATTAAATAATATTTTTCTGGTATAAATTTTTTTCTTTGTTCTTCTATTTCTACAATTAATTTTAAAGCTACTGATTGTACCCTTCCTGCTGATTTAGCTGATTTTTTTCGAGTTATTTGAGATAACTTGAAACCTATAATTCTATCTAATATTCTCCTAGCTTCTTGAGAATCAACTAGATTTTTTTTTATAGAAGTAGGTTTTTTTAAAGCTTCTAAAACAGTTTTTTTATTAATTTCATTAAAAATTATTCTATTTTTTTCTTTCAAACTTAATTTAAGTATTTCTGCTAAATGCCAAGCTATAGCTTCGCCTTCTCTATCCGGGTCTGTAGCTAAAAAAATTTGTTTACCTTTTGTTAATTTAATAATTTTATTTACTAATTCTTTTTGCTTAGGTATTATTTGATACATTGGATTAAAATTATTTTTAATATCTATACCTAAATTATCTTTACCTTTATACGATAAATCTCTAATATGACCTTTTGAAGAAAGAACTAAAATTTTGTTTTCAAAATAACTATTTAATGTTTTTATTTTAGTAGGCGATTCAACTATAATAACTTTAGATTTCATTTAAAATAAAAAATCCTTTCATAGTATTTAAAAATACTATTATTTTATCTTTTCTTTTTTTAAGAAAATTAAAAAAGCAGATTTAAATCAAAATTTATTTTTTGAATTTTTTTACTAGTAAATTCTGAAAAAATTTTTTCAATTATATTATTATGATTAATAAAAGAATCATAGTTATTTTGATTTAATATTTTTTCATTATATCTTTTTTGAATCAGAGTTTTTAGTAAATTAATTTCTTCTTTAATTTCTTTTTCATCAAAATTAAAAAATAGTTTTAGTTTTTCAGGATAATAATTTTTTAAATAATTTAAAAAATAATTCACTAATTCTTCTTTAGGTATAAGATTTTCTTTAATGCAACCACAAATACCTAAAGAATATCCTATTTTATAATTATTTATTTTAGGATATAAAATACCTGGAGTATCTAATAATTGGATATTATTGGATGCACTTATCCATTGTAATTTTTTAGTGATTCCTGGTTTTTTAGCAGTAATCGCAACTTTTTTTTTAGCTAAACAATTAACCAGAGTAGATTTACCTACATTAGGCAGTCCAATAATCATTAATTTTATTGTATTTTTTATATAATAATGTTTTAATTTATTTTTAGTGTCAAAAATTTTTTTTATTTTTACAAAAATTTTATCAATATTTATTTTATTTTTAGAATCTATAAATAAAATTTCTATTTTTTTTTTATTAAAAAAATTTACAAAAAGATTATTTTTATCTGAATCAGCTAAAGACATTTTGTTTAACAAAATTAAAAAAGGTTTGTTATTTATTATTTTTAATAATTCAAAATTCATGCTAGAAATAGGTATTCGAGCATCTAAAATAATTAAAATTATATCAACTAATTTTAAATTTAATTTTATTTTTTGTAAAGTTTTTTTCATGTGGCCTGGAAACCATTGTAATAAAAACATATTTATATTTTAACCTTTTTTTATTATCATTCTTTTTCTTGATCCATTTTTTTTTGTAATTCTTCCAAAAATAAATCTATTTTTTTTTCATCTTCATATTCAAATATTTTTTTACTATAAACTTTATAAATTTCTTCGCCTGAGATAGAAATAATAGAACAACCTATTTTATTTATAAGAGTATTATATAAATTATTTAAAAATATTTTTTTCATCCAATGAAAAGGATTAATAATATTTATTGTATTATTGAAAATATTTAATAATTTATTAGTTTTTTTAAATTTACGAATATATTTTTTTTCTATCATTTTTTTTCTAAATATGAAAATTTTTCTTAATGTTATTTTTTTAAACATAAAAATAATTTTTTTTTCAAATAATAATTCAATTCTTTTGTGTATATATTTTATTAAAGCAAGACTTTCTTCAATGGTTAATTCTAAATAAGGATAATCAGAATTAGGATAAAAACTGGAAGATATTTTTAAAGTTAATGCTTTAATATTATTAAATAAAAAAAATATGTATTCATCATTTTTTTGTTCAATATCTTTTAAAAATTTATTTTGTGTTTCTTTAATTAAAGAAAACATTTTTTTTTTATCTAAATCATTATTTTGAACTTTAGAAATTTTAAAATCCTTATTAAAATTTTTTATTAAAAAAAATAAATAAAACAAAAATGAAAAAATAAATCCAAAAAATAATCCAGCAAAAAAACTTATAAAAAAACGAAATTGCATTAAAAATTGAATTTTATTTAATATTTTTTTCATAATTAATTAAATTTTTAATCCTTTTTCTATAAAATCAAGATATTTTATTATTTTTATAATTTATTCCTAAATACAAAAAATTTGTTTTACCTAATGTTTTGTTAACATACAAATTAGGGATCCATATTATGTTATTTTTTTGATCTGTTATTATTGATATAAGTTTTCTTTGAAATAGAATAATTTTTTTGTTAATAAAAAAATTTTTTAACTTTTGAGTACCAAAATTGAATTTTAAAACGTCTTTGGGTTTTTTTTTTCTTATGATTAAAGGTGGAAAAAAGTTGTTTGAATTATAATATATTTTTTCTATAATATTACAAAAAGAAATATCAGATTTATTTTCAGAAAAATGTAAAAAAGGTTCTTTATATTCATTATTCATCAAATTTAAAAAATTATTATGTTCAATAGTAAATTCTTTATATTTTTTAATTAATGAATAATCAAAATTTAACTTCCAAATTATAAAAGGTTTTTTTTCATTATTCAAACCATGAATAATATTATTAATTAAAAAAAAATTCTTACTTATTTTTCTATTCTCAAATAAAAACAGAATGACATCTTTCTGAATAGTTATATCTAAATTTAAAAAAGATTTTAAATTAAAAATATTAAAGCTATTTTGATATTTTAAAAAGATAATCGTTTTTTTTCGTATAAAATTTGAAACTTCATTAATTTGTGAATGAAATTTAATAATATTTTTTAAAAAATTACGAGATTTTTTAAAAAAAGGAATAACTATATTTCTTATTTGATTTCTTAAATATATGTTTTGTTGGTTTGTATAATCTTCTAAAAAAATGATCTTATTTTTTTTCGCATATTCTATTATTTTGTTCTTTTCAATATATAAAAAAGGTTTTAAAAGAATAAAATTATCATAATTACAAGAAGTTTTCATACCTCCGTATCCTGATAAAGAACTTCCTCTTAAAATTTTTAAAAAAACATTTTCTGATAAATCATCTAAATGATGAGCTGTTATTATATATTTTGTTTTATATTCAGAAGCTACTTTTTTTAATTTTTCTAATCTTAAAATACGAGCTTTATTTTGAAAGTTTTTTTCTTTAATATTTAAATTTAATTTGAAATAATAAAAAACTATATTTTTTTCTTTACAATAATTTTCAATTAAAATTTTATCTTTAAAAGAATCTTTTCTTATTGAGTGGTTAAAATGAACAACTTTTAAATTGTATTTTTTTTTATATAAAAAATCTAATAAAACCATTGAATCAACACCACCACTTACAGAAATAATGTAATTTTGGGTTTTATCTAAATTAACAGATAATATCATATTATTTAATTATATAAAATATTTATTTTTTTTTAAAACTATTTAAATTTAAAATAGATAATTGTTGTTCATCTACAATATTTGGAGTTTCTAGCATTAAATCTTGAGCATTTTGAGTTTTAGGAAATGCGATTACATCTCTTATGTTGTTAGTTTTGGTCAATAACATTACTAAACGATCTAAACCTAAAGCAATTCCTCCGTGAGGAGGAGTTCCATATTGTAATGCTTCCATAAAAAAACCAAATTTTTTTTTAATTTCATCTTTAGAAAATCCCAGTATATTAAAAATAATTTCCTGTATTTTGGGTTTATAGTTTCTTAAAGAACCACCACCTACTTCGTAACCATTCCAAACCAAATCATAAGCTTGGGCTTTGACTTCTGCAGGATTTATATTTAATAAATCAAAATCGGAAGGAGCTGTGAAAGGATGATGAACTGAATTATATTTATTAGTTTCTTTATCAAATTCGAATAAAGGAAAATCTGTAATCCATAATAAAGATTCTTTGTCTGAATTAATTAATTTTAAATCTTTAGCTAATACAGTTCTTATAAATCCTAAAGACCTTAAACCATTAATATATTTTTTAGTATCATTAGCATTGACTATTACAAAAAAATAAAATTCTTCATTTTTACAAAAAAAATTATTTGATAAAAAATTAGATAAGTTATTGGATAGAAAGGATTTTTTTTTAGAAAAAAATTGCAATTCAATTTGATATTTTTCTTTTACCCAAGATTTATATTTTTCTATTTTTTCTAAAATTAAATCATTTAAAAAAATATTAAAATTGATCTTAAAACCTTTAACTATTTTTTCATAACTACCACCTTTATCAATAAATTCATCCTTAAATAATAAATCTAAATCTTCTATTAATAAATCATATCTTAAATCTGGTTTATCTGTTCCATAAAATTCCATAGCTTCTTTATAAGTTATTTTTAATAAGGGAGTTTGAAGTTTTTTATTTAAAATATTTTTAAATAAATTAGTTATAACTTCTTCTGTTAAAGACATAATTTGATTTTGATTCAAAAAAGAAGATTCTATATCTATTTGGGTAAATTCAGGTTGTCGGTCAGATCTTAAATCTTCATCTCTAAAACAACGAGCAATTTGAAAATATCTTTCAAATCCAGCAATCATATATAATTGTTTAAAAATTTGAGGTGATTGTGGCAAAGCATAAAAATGATTTAAAAAAATACGTGAAGGTACCAAATAATCCCTAGCACCTTCAGGTGTTGATTTGGATAAAATAGGAGTTTCTAGTTCTAAAAAATTGTTTTTTAAAAGAGTTTGTCTAATGTTTTGGGTTATTTCATGTCTTTGTATTAAATATTTTTTTTTTTCCTCTCTTCTTAAATCTAAATAACGATATTTTAATCTATGTTTTTCTAAAGATTCATCTTTTTCAAAAACACTCAAAGGAAGTTCTTTGGATTCTGATAAGATATTTATATTTAATACTAAAATTTCTATTTCTCCATTTTTTAAATTCAAATTTTTATTTATTCTTTCAATAACTATACCTTCTACAGATACTACCGTTTCTTTTTTGATTAAAGAAATTTTACTATATTGTTTATGATCTTTTTTTAAAATCAACTGAATCAGACCTGTGATATCTCTTAATATTAAAAAAAAATTATTTCTTAATTTTCTTTTTTTAGCTATCCAACCTTTTAAAAAAACTTTTTTTCCTTTTTCTTTTAAAGTTACTTCTCCATTATTTGTATAATTAAAATTAATATCCATTATTTTTTCAATTCCTTTATTAAAAAATTAATACTTTCTTCTACTGTTAAAGTATAAATTTTTTTATTAAAAATATTTTTAATAGTTAAAATACATTTTTCTACCTCTTTTTCTCCAATAAAAATAATATATTTTGGTTTATGAAGTAAAATTTTTTTTAATTGTTTTGAAAAATTATAATTTTCATAATTCATTTCTGCTTTAATATTGAATTTTCTTATTTTTTCTAATAAAAAAAATGATTTTAATAAAAATTTAGAATCTAAAACAAATAAAAAAACTTCTAATTTATTTAATTCAAATTTGTTAAAATAATTATTCTTATCTAATAAAAATATTAAACGTTCCATACCTAAAGCAAACCCTATATTACAAGTTTTAGGACTATTAAAAATTTCCATTATGTTATTATAATTCCCTCCACCGCCTAAAGATAAATTTTTATCGGAATTATCTGATAAAATTTCTATTTCAAAAACTAAATCTGTATAATAATCCAAACCTCTTACTAATTTATCATCAATAATAAAATTAAATTTAAATTTTTTTAAAACATTTAAAATTTTTTGAAAATTTGATTTATTACTAGAAGTTAAATAATCTAAAATAACTGGAGCTTTTTCCAAAAATTTTTTTTTTGAACATTCTTTACAATCTAAAATTCTCAAAATATTTTTGTTTTGTCTTTTTAAACATAGATAACATAATTCTTTTTTGTTTTTTTCAATATAAGAATTAAAAATATTTAAAAATTTTTTTCTTGAATTTTCATCTCCTAAATTATTAATTTTTATTAGAATTTTATTATTTAGATCAAAAGTATCAATTAATTTCTTTATAAATAAAAATAACTCTATTTCTGATAAAAAATTTTTTATACCTATTATTTCAATTCCTAATTGATAAAATTGTCGATATCTACCTTGTTGTGGTCTTTCGTAGCGAAAAAAAGGTCCATAATAGTATAATTTTTGCAATTCATTTTCTTTTTTATTTTCTACATAACTTCTTATTACAGATACGGTACCTTCAGGTCTTAATGCTATTTTTCTGCCATTTTTATCTTCGAAACTGAACATTTCTTTAGAAACCATTTCTGAATATTGAGATGAACGATTAAAAATTTCTTCATATTCTATAATTGGAGTTCGTATTTCTTGAAAATTATACAAATTTAAAATTTTTTTTATTTTTTCTTCTACAATTTGCCATTTTTTTATTTCATCAGATATTAAATCATAAGTTCCTTTGATTTTTTTCATTTTAAAATCCTTTTAATAATTGAAATAAAATGATTAAAATAAATTAGTTAAATAATTAATATAATAAAATTATAAAAAAATTATAAAAGAAATGAAAAATTTATTTTAAAAAAATCAAATAAATTATTTAATACAAAAAAAACAAATATTTAAATAAAATTTAAAATTCAAACATATAATAATTTTTTATTTTTGTAATAAACTTCTAATATCATTCCTCCTCCTAAACAAAAATTATCTTTATAAAAAGCACAAATTTGTCCAGGAGTAACTGATTTTATTTTTTGCTCATAATAAACTTTCAAAATATTTTTATTTATCCATTTAATTCTAACATTTTGTTCACATTGTCTATAACGAAATTTAGCTTTAAGTTCATTATCTTTATTATTAGAAAAAATAATGTTATTATATTTTCTCCAAACTACATCAACTATTAATGCAGAATCACTATATAAAAAAATGCTATCTGAGTTTTGATCAACATAAAGAGTATTATTTACTAAATCTTTTCCTACAACAAACCATGGACCTGGGTTTTGTTTACTAACTTTTAAATTTAAATTTTTTCGTTGACCTATAGTATATTTAAATACTCCTTCATGATTTTCTAAATAATCACCTTTAATATTTTTAATAGGCCCTTTTTTGATAGATAAATAATTATCTAAAAAACGAAAAAAATTTCTTTCTCCAATAAAACAAATTCCAGTAGAATCTTTTTTTTCAGCGTTAATTAATTTTTCTTTTTTAGCTATTATTCTAACTTCATTTTTAGTTAATTTTCCCAAAGGAAAAATTATTTTTTGAAGTTGTGAAATTTTTAATTGTGATAAAAAATAAGTTTGATCTTTATTTTGATCAGTAGCTTTTGCTAAAATAGGTTGTTTATTTTTGTGGATAATTTGAGCATAATGTCCCATAGCAATATAATCTGGTTTAAATTTCTCAGCATACTTCAAAAAAGTTAAAAATTTAATTTGATTATTGCATAAGATATCTGGATTCGGAGTTAAATTTTGTTTGATTTTTTTTAAAAAAGATAAAAATACTTTTCTCCAATATTCTTCAATAAAATCTACTCTATGACATTTTATTCCAATTTGTTTAGAAACATTTAAAGCATCTTGATAATCTTGTTCTTGAGGACAAATATGATCATTTTTATAATTATTTCCTTCAATGTCATTATTTAAACTACTATCCCAATTACGCATAAAAATACCTTCTACTTCAAAACCTTTTTGTTTTAAAATAAAAGCAGCAACGCTGCTATCTACTCCACCAGATAATCCAATAATTACTTTTTTTTTCATTTTTTCTTCTTATGTTTTTATTCTTTTCTGTCTAAATAAACTGGTAATTTTAGTTCTATTCTGTTAGAAAGACTATATTCGAAAATCTTAGGACCAGGTGAAATTGATTGCCTTTTGTGTTGGGATTGAAAAAAAACTTTCATATATTTTTTTACTATTTCAGAGCTTGTTTCTTTATTTAATAAAAAAACTTTTTTTATCAAAAAAGCTATTTTGTCTATGTTAAAATTATTTTTTAAATAATGATACAAAATAAAATCCTCAATTAATATATTATTTGTAAGAAAAATTTTTATTTTATCTAAATATATTTTTTTTAAATCATTATCTATGAAAATTTTATCATTATTTAAATTAAATAAAATTAATTCTGTCATAAAAGTGTTTGAAATACCTATATTTAAATTATAAAAAAAATCAAAATAACAATAATAATTAAAATTTTTATTAATTTTTTGTCCTATAGCTATATTAGATAGATTATAATTTTCTAAAAGAAGAAATTTACTATTTTTTTCTTTTTTTATAAAAACATCATCCGTATCATTAATATTTATATTTTGATTAATAAGAAATTTTTTTAATAAAAAAAATAAATTATTATCTGAAAAAAATTTTTTATTCAAAATAACATTCAAATCTTTAATATTTTTTTTGTTTTTTTTAAAAATTTGAATAATCATTAGAAGTGATAAAAATTCATTTAATTCTTCTGTTATAATTAAAAAAATTTTTATATTTGGAATTTGAGATAGTTTATTTTGTAAAGAAAAAAGTTGAATAACATGAGCAATTTTTAAATCTTCATGTAAATTATTTTTAGAAATAAAAGGTCTTTTCTTAAAATCTTTTTCAAAAATATAATCATCAACTTCTATTAAATCAAAATAAGATTTTAAAAAATAAATTTCTTTACCTATTTTTTGATCACCTAATGTTGTATCTATTCTTCTTTGATATTTAATAACATCAACAAAAACATCTACTATTAAACTAACATCCTCATTAAATAAATCTTTTTCACCGATAATTTTTCCTAAAACAGATGCTATTTTATGATTAGAAAAAAGAGTATCAGTAGATGTTTCGCTAATACCACTACTTGTATAAAAATATCCTCCCATTTGTTTTCTAGAATGATCTAGAACGGCTATTTTTCTCAATTTGGATTTACCTATATGTTCTGTAGAAGCAGATAAATTGAATATTAAATGAGCACCATTTAATGTTAATGAATCACTAGGAGATTCGATTGTCCATAAATCTTGACAAATTTCAACACCAAAAATAATATCAAATTTTTGATTAATAAACAAAATATTCCCAAAAGGAACTTTTTGACCTAAAAAATCAATAAATTTAGTTTGAACATTTTTTCCAGATTGAAACCACCTTTTTTCGCTAAATTCTTTATAATTAGGAATAGTTTGTTTAGGTACAATACCTAAAATTTTATTTTTTTGTAAAATTACAGCTACATTATATATTAATGATTCAAAACAAAAAGGCATACCAATAATATAAACACCTTCAAAACTATTATTATTTATGATAAAATCTAAAGCTTTTAAATTTTCTTCTAAAAAAGTGTTTTCAAAAAATAAATCTCCAGCAGTATAACTACTTAAACATAATTCAGCAAATAAGACAAAACTTGCTTTGCTTTTTTTTAGTATCTTTATAATACTTTCAGCATTTTTAAAAGGATTACCAATATACAAATTAGGACTTGATAATTCCAATTTAATAGAACCATTTTTATACATAGATAGTATATATAGCCTTTCTAAACCATTGTTAATTGAAAACTATATCAAATAAAATTATTTTTATTTACTTATTTTTTTAAGTTTAAAGATATTATTTTCTATAATATAACCAATAATAAAAATAGATAAAAAAGAACAAGTTAACCTAGTTATCAAATCTGTTAAAAAAATAGAATAATTAAAATTATTATTTTGATAATTAGTTATTATACTTTCAAATAAAGAAGAGAAAATTATTATTAAACCATCCGTTATAAACACAATAATAATAAAATTAATTTTATAAAAATCTTTTAAAATTTTTTGTAAAATATCCATGCCTCCTGTAGTATAACCCATATGAATAATATTACTTAAAGTTAATCCTATAAAAAAACCATTTACTAAAGAAGCGAAAATCATTTTAGCTAAATAATTATTTTTAAAAATAATTTTTAATAAAACATTATTTTCTGCTGGACCAAAAATAAAAAATAAAAAAAATATTGTAATATGTAAAATTAAAAATAAAATAACTGTTTTTATAAAAAAATCTTTTCCAAAAAATTTATAACCTATAATCAAAGATAATAAATTATAAAAAATCATTAAAAATATAATAATAATTTCTTTTGTATAATTATCTATCTGAATATTAAATAATTGAAATAATTGCAAAGTTAAAACAGAAAAACCATCTATACCACCTGTACTTAACCTGATACCTAAAGTAAAAAAATAAATACACATAGCTAAAATAATATCATTAATAATCAGAAAAAACCAATTATTTATTTTTTTATTTTTTATCATTTTTTAAAATTTTATCGAAATATTAGTTGAATAATTTATTTATGATTGTTAATACTGTTTTCTTTTATTAAGAAAGCATTGATGAAATCATCTAAAAAATATCCATCCATTACCAAGTCAATTTGAGAAACCTCAAAATTAGTACGATGATCTTTAACCATCTGATAAGGATGAAAAATATAACTTCTTATCTGAGAACCCCAACTAATGTCTTTTTGTCCTTTCTTAAGAGTTCTTTCATTATCTTTTTGTTCTTCTAAAGCTAAATTTAATAATTTAGTTTTTAAAATTTGTAAAGCTTTTTCTTTATTTTTAATTTGACTTCTTTCATTTTGACAATTAACAACTATATTAGTTGGTAAATGAGTTATTCTAACTGCAGAATCTGTAGTATTTACATGTTGACCGCCAGCTCCGCTACTTCTGAAAACATCAATTCTTAATTCTTCATCTTTAATATTAATTTTAATTTCTTCATTAATTTCAGGTAAAACTTCGCATGAAGCAAAAGAAGTATGCCTTTTAGAATTAGAATCGAAGGGAGAAATTCTTACTAGTCTGTGTATACCTCTTTCAGCCTTTAGATAACCATAAGCATAAGATCCTTGAATTAATAAACTAACACTCTTTAAACCTGCTTCTTCTCCTACTTGAAAGTGAAGAATTTGAACTTTAAAATTTTTTTTTTGAGCATATTTTTGATACATACGAAATAATTTTTCACACCAATCTTGAGATTCAGTCCCTCCTGCTCCAGGATGTAAAATTAAAATAGCGTTATTTTGGTCATAAGGTTGATTTAAAATAATTTCTATTTCAAATTTTTTTACTTCTTGACGTAATTCTTTCAATTCTTCGATCAAACATAAAAAATCTTGATCTTTTTCTTCTAATTCTTCTAATAATAATTTTAGTTCATTATATTTTGTTTCAAAATTTGTGAATTTTTTTAATTGATTTTGTAATTGAGAAAATTTTTGAGTTATTTTGTTAATATTTTTATGATCATTTTTCCAAAAAGAAGCATCTAACATTAATTTGTTTAATTTATCTATTTCTTTTTTTTGTTTTTTTAAATCTATTTTTTGTTTTAAAACAGATAAAGTTATATTAATATTTTCTAGAATTTTATTAATTTCGTATTTTTCCACTATTTAATTATAATAACCTCCTTACCATAAAAAATAAAATTAATCCCAAGGTTTTTTTCTTTTTTTTACTATTTTTTTATTATTGTTATTGTGAGAAAGTTTTGAAAAATTTTTTATTTTTTGTTCTTTATCTAAAAATATTGATGTTTTATTTTCTAGTGAAAAAAATCTTAAAATAGTACGTGTAATATCTACAGAAATATTTCCAATCATTTTGTTAAAAATTTTTTTACCTTCATTTTGATAAATAACTAAAGAATTCTGTTGTCCATAACTTACAAAATTTATATTTTTACGAAGAATATTCATATCAAAAATATGACGCTGAAAGTGAAAATCAATATTTTTTAACATGATATTTTTTAATATATCTGAATAATTATTATTATCATTATTATAAACTTTTAAAATTATTTCTAATTTTGCTTGAATTATTTTTTTACATTCTTCTTTAAATAATTTTTTATCTAGTTTATTTAAATTTTCAAATTCTTTTAAACAAAAAGTATTTTTGTCGAAAAATAAACTTTCAAAATAATTAATCAATTTAATATATTTTTGTTCGTCTTTTTGATTAATTCTATTATCTATAAAATATTCAATTTCATCGTTTATTATTTTTTTTATTAAATCAAATACCAATTTATCTGCGTTATCGGATCTGATAATATCTTTTCTCTGTTTATAAATAATTTCTCTTTGTAAACCTAAAACAGAATCAAATTGTAAAATTAATTTTCTTTGTTCAAAATTAGAAGATTCAATTTTTTTTTGTAAATTAGTGAAAAAATTGGTTAAAAAACTAGAAGAAACATTTTCATTTTTATTTTTGGAATTTTTTAATAAAGTAATTAATTTTTTGATTTTGTTTCCTCCAAATCTTTGTGCTAAATCATCTTCTCCAGAAACAAAAAAACGGGAAAATCCAGGATCTCCCTGTCTACCTGCTCTACCTCTTAATTGGTTATCTATTCTTCTAGATTCATGTCTTTCTGTCCCTAAAACAGCTAATCCTCCTAATTCTACAACTCCCTCACCTAATTTAATATCTGTACCACGCCCAGCCATATTAGTAGCTATAGTTATAGAACCTTTTTGGCCAGCTTTTGAAATTATTTCTGCTTCTTTGTAATTATTTTTAGCATTTAGAACTTCATGCGATATTCTTTTTTTTTTTAAAATTTTAGATATTTGTTCAGATACTTCTACAGTAATTGTACCAATTAAAATAGGTTGCCCTTTTTCATGTCTTGTTTCTATATCTTGGATTAAAGCATTCCATTTTTCTTTAAGAGTAGAAAAAACAAAATCTGGTTCATCTTTTCTAATCATTGGTTTATTAGTAGGAATTTCAATAACTTTTATTTTATATATGTCTTTAAATTCTTTTTCTTCGGTTTTAGCTGTACCAGTCATACCTGAAATTTTTTTATAAATTCTAAAAAAATTTTGATAAGTTATAGTTGCAGCAATTTCTGTTTCTTCTTTGATAATACAACCTTCTTTAGCTTCTAATGCTTGATGTAATCCATCACTAAACTGTCTTCCTTCTAGTGTTCTTCCTGTAAATTGATCTATTATCAAAACATTATTTTTATATACTAAATAATCTTTATTTTTATTCATAATAAAATGGGCCTTTAAAGCATTTTTTATACAATGCAATAAAACAATATTATTGCTATCATATAAATTAGGAATTTTGAAAAAGTTTTCACCTTTTTTTATCCCTTCTTCTGTCAATTCAATACTATTAGCTTCTAAATCAATAATATAATGATGAGGTTTTAAAATTTTAGCAAAACGATTAGCATCCATATAAAACTTTTTTTCTTTTTTAGCATAACTTGAAATTATTAAAGGAGTTCTAGCTTCGTCTATTAATACTGAATCTACTTCATCGATAATAACATAATTATAATCTCTCTTCATTAATAAATTAGATTCTTTTTTTTCAATATTATCTCTCAAATAATCAAATCCTATTTCGCTGTTTGTAGTATAAAGAATATCGCAATTATAAGCTTTTTGTTTTTCTTCTATATTATATTCTTTAATATTTAAACCTACTGTAAGTCCTAAAAAAATAAAAATTTCGCTAATAATACCTTTAGCTTCTCTTTGAGCTAAATATTCATTCACAGTTACAATATGAACACTTTCACCACTTAATGCATTTAAATAAGCTGGCATAACAGAAGTTAAAGTTTTTCCTTCTCCTGTCTTCATTTCTGCAATTTGGCCTTCATGCAATGCAATAGCTCCTAAAATTTGAACATAATAAGGATCAAGACCAGTCACTCTTCGAGATGCTTCTTTAGCTAAGGCAAAAGCCTGGATTAATAAAGAATCTAAACTATAACCTTCTTTAAAAAGTTTTTTTAATTTATTAGTTTTTTGGGGAAATTCTTCATTTTTAATTTTTTGATATTCTTGACTCAATTTTTCTATTTGATCGGCTTTTTTTTTTATTTTTTTTAAATAACGATGAGAAGAATTAAAAATTTTTTTAAAATAATCGAATATTTTTTTTATAAAATTCAATTTCATTACATAACCTTTCAAAAAAAATTAAAAATACAAAATAAAACAAAGATAAAATTATTAAAAACAAAAAACTATAAATGAAATATTCCGACTAAAATATCTACTATTCATTACAGTAAATATAAAAATAAAAAAATAAAAATCACTTTTAACTAATTATAACATAATAATTAAATACTTTTAATTTGGTTTGATCAATATTGCTTAATTTTGAATATCATTATTATATTTATTATTAATTATATATGTACAAAAAATAGATTATTTTTTAGACATTTTTTTAATTAACAACTTTAATTCGGAATATAAAGAAATTTTTTTAAAAAATATTTAAAATATAAAAAATATATTTAATTAATTATTAATTATTTTTATTAAATTATAAAATAAATTATTATTCAAAATTTTTAAAAAAAGAATATAAATAAAAAAATATTAATATATTAGCGTACTTAATATCGATATATAATCAAATTTTAAAAAATGTTTCAATCGAAAATCAATTATTTTTATTTTTTATTTAAATTTTTAAATTAATAAAAATTAATTAAATAATCTCTATTTATTAATATTTTTTTATATATTATGATTATTTTTTTTATTTATATATATAATCAAATTACTAAATTAAATATAAATTTTTTTCATTTTTTAAAATACTTTATTTTTGTCTATATTTTTTATTAAAAGACAATTTATTAAAAAAAATATAAAAATTATTTTAATTTTTTTTATTATCAAATATTTTTAAATATTTGTTAACTTTTGTTTTTAATTCTATTTTTTTTATCATTATGTTTAGAATTTTTTTTTTATAAAAACTTTTTTTTTCTTGTAAAATAAATATTTTTAATTCTATCGAATTTTTGATTTCTTTTGACATTTCTTTTTTTATTATCATTTTTAAATAAAATATATGTTCTTCTAATTTTTTTAATTCCTCTTCAATTAAAATTTGTTCTTCTGATAAAGATTCCATATTAATTTCTAAATTTTTCATTTTTTTTAATGAACAATTTATTAATTGATTAAAAGAATTTGTTTTTTTAATTGAATAATTTGTTATAGCAAAAACTAAATTGTATTTGAAAATAAATATTAAAATATACAGAAAATATATTAGAAAAAAATTGAAATTAAATTTTATTTTTTTATAATTTTTTAATATTTTCATTTTTATGACTTTCTAATTAAAATTTAAAATAAATTTTTTAACAATCAATATTTTAAAATAACAATTTTATTTATTTTTATAAATATAAAAAAAAATGAGAATTTTATATTTTTTTTAAATATTGTATACATAAAATAAAAAAATAATTAAAAAAATATAATTTTTTGTATAAAAATAATTAATTACTGTTTTTTAGCCAAAAAAATAGTTTAATTTAATTTTTCATGGAAATATTAATAAAAAATAGATTTTATAAATTATTCGAAATACTTTTTTAATTTTTTAAAAATTTAATAAAAAATTACGATAATAAAATGAAATATTTATTAGCTAAAAATAAGAAAAAGAACTAATTTTTTATTGATGTTTAGTCTTTTCTATGAACTAAGACTGATTAAAAAGAAGATTTCTTTAATTTTATTAAAATTTTAATTATGGATGACATCATTAATTAATGAATTTTATATTTTTTTGATTATACCATTTTTTTATTTTTAATTTTATAATTATTATGGTTGGAATAATAAAAAATATAAAACATAAAAAATAATTCAATAAAAAAATATTAAAAACTTCTTTTATCGTTAATTCTCCATTAAAAATAGAAAACCACTTTAATATTTTTGTCCATTCTGATGATACTATTTTTTGGAAGCAGAACAAGACAAAAAATAAAAATAAAACCAAAAGGGTTGTTAACCAACTCAACAAATTTTTTGAATAAAAAATTTTTCTAATATTTTGACTGGAAACGCCTAAATATTTTAAAATTGATATATTTTTTTCTTCTGATTTAAAAAAATGTTGCACAAATTGACTATAACATATGATTAAAGAGGATATAATATATAATATAAGACTAGAGATTAACGATATTATAATAAAATAATTATTGGAAATATATGATAATTTTTTATTTTTAATTAAAATTACTATTGCTTTGTGAAATGATGAAAAACTATTAGTCATACACCATGAACAAAATAATGCTATAATACCAAAATAAAATTTTATAAATAAACTTTTTTTATTTTCTTTAAAGATTTTAAAAATAATTTTTAAAGTTAAAGGAAATTGTTTTTTTAACAAAAGGGAATTCAGAGATGAGGGATTGTTTTTATTCATTTCTGAATTATTTAAATGAGCTCTTTCAAATTTTAATTCATTTTTTTCAGTTAAATCAAAATTTTTTTTGAATATTTTCACCAAATCACTAACACTGGATAAATTATAATTTGTATTTCGGATTGTTTCATCATTCTTAATTTTTTTTTTAGACAAATCAGATATTACTTCGCCATTGGAGAATTCAATAATACGATCAGCATAAGTATATGCACTTAATAAATCATGGGTTATGATAATAACTAATTTTTTTTCAGATATTTTTTTTAAAATTTTAAAAATTTTTATACTTGTTTCGAAATCTAAATTGCCAGTAGGTTCATCCACTAAAAAAAAATAAGGATTTTTAAAAATAGTACGACATAAAGAAATTCGTTGTTTTTCTCCTCCTGAGGTATAAATCACTTTCTGTTCTTTTAAATTTGCAATTTCCAATTCTTCTAATAAATGATCCATTTTTTCAGTATTCCAAGATTCTCCTCTTAATTCTAAGGGCAAAGTAATATTATCTTGTATATTTAAAGTAGCAAATAAACAAGATTCTTGAAAAACCATTCCTAATATACGACTACGATAATTGTTTATTTTATTTTCAATTAGATTATTATTTTCAATACCATTTATTAAAATTTTTCCTGAATCATAAGATTCAAACCCGCTTAATAAATTTAAAAAAGTTGTTTTTCCAGAACCAGTTTTACCTACTATACAAATTAAACCAGAAGAGGAAAAATTTAAATTTATGTTCTTTAAAGCGAATCCTTTGTGATTATTTTTATTGATAAATATTTTATTTACTTTTTGAATGCTTAAAAAATTCATAATAATTTTATTTTCTTCCTTTCGTTATTTTTTTTAATATTATTATTTGATGAT
>NZ_VWXM01000029.1 GCF_009268105.1 Candidatus Phytoplasma sacchari | reverse complement strand
CATAAATATTTCATAATGGAAATTAATTTAAATTCTATTTTTTTATCATTCATAAAAAAAATTTGATAAAACTATTTTTAAATACTCTATTTTTTAATACTCTAACAAAAAAATATTAATAATAAAAAATAATAAAATATACAAATATTTAATATTTAATTAATCAAAAAAAATTTTTTATGATAAAACTTTTATTTTTATATTCCAATCAATAACTTTCGAAGCTAATCTTAAATTAATACCAGATTTACCAATTACTAAAGAAGCTTGTTCTGGCAAAACTAATACTAAAGCTTCTCTTTTATTTTCATCTACAGAAACTATTTCATGA
>NZ_VWXM01000028.1 GCF_009268105.1 Candidatus Phytoplasma sacchari | reverse complement strand
TAACAATAACATAATCTCCATTATCAATATTAGGAGTATAAGATGTTTTAAATTTTCCTTTTAAAATAGAAGCTATTTTAGTTGAAACCCTACCTAATATTTTATTTTCAACATCAACCAAATACCATTTCCTATCAACTCTTTGCTTATTAATAGACATGGTTTTGTTATTTTTTTCTAATTTTTCTTTTTTAACTATTTTATTTTCATTCATTTATTATATAACAACTCACATTCCTTCTAAAATATAAACTCATTTTTTATTATTTTTAATTATATTAAAAATAAAATTTAGTAAAAAAATAAAAAAAATGTTTTATCAAAATAAATAAAGTAATTTAACTTCATAAAGACGTACTTTATTATGTTATTACTTATAATAAAAAACTACCTTTTAATATAGATATTTTTTAATTAAATAAAAATATCTTATATTCTTCATCTAAAAAAACTTGAATAATAAAAAATTATTATAAGTAATAAGTAATATTCATATTTATTTAAAAATAAAAAAAACTAGCTTTTTTAATTTTATAAAAAAATAAAAAATATCAATTTATTTATATAAAAAAACATACTTTATAATAAATTAAATGGAGCGAATGATGGGAATCGAACCCACATATCTAGCTTGGAAGGCTAGGGTAATGACCATTATACGACATTCGCAAAATAATATAATATTAATAATAACCAATAAAAATAATTCATTTAATGGTCGGGAAGGCAGGATTTGAACCCGCGACCTCCTGGTCCCAAACCAGGCGCTATACCAAGCTAAGCTACTTCCCGAAAAAATAAAAATTTTAAAAAAATGGCGCACCCAAGAGGACTTGAACCCCTAACCTTCTGATCCGTAGTCAGATGCTCTAATGTAGATAGAAACGTTAAATTAATCAAATTATAATAATTATTTTTAAAAAAAACAAAAAAATATTAAGATAATAACGTGCCCCT
>NZ_VWXM01000003.1 GCF_009268105.1 Candidatus Phytoplasma sacchari | reverse complement strand
TTTAATTCTATTGCATCTAATTTAAGATCAAAAAAACCAGCAATCGAAATTACAAACAAATATAAACCAATAATTTCTGAACATAACAGTGATATTTTAAAAATTTTAGAATAAATGGATAAAATATCTTCAAAACAATCTTCAAAATTCAAAACCAAAGAATAATCTGAAAAAATAACTCAAAAATAAGAATTCGACAAATTAAATAAAAAAGAATTTTTTTTAGTAAATTTTATTATGATATTTACACTCTTAAAGTTGGTTTTTCGGATATAATGTCTTTTCAATATCTATCCAGATATATAATATTATTTTTTTATTATTTTTTTAAATTAAATTAAATAGAATTAGGAAGAATTTTATATATTATGATATTTAATGAAAAAGATGTTTAATTTTAAAAAAAAAAATCTTCATAAATTAATTTTAGGTTCATTTTTTATTTCTATTTCCGTTATTTTATCTCAAATTAATAAATTTTTTCCTATTTTTTTAAATAAATTTTTTTTTGTAGAAAGTAACTTTTTTTGTTATTGGTATCTCCCTTTTTTTATTATGAGTTTATTTTTTAGTTTTAGTTATAATTTATTTTTTTTGTTTTTTTACTGTTTTTTAGATATTTTTATGTATTCAGGTGAAAAATATTTATTACAAGCAAATTTTTTAGCAAATGATTATTCATATTTAGTATCAGAATATCAAAAAATATATCTTTTTTTTAACATGTTTTTTTTCGGAACTTTATTACCTGTTTTAGCTTATTCTTTAAATTGTTTTTTTGCATTTTGTGAAAAAAAAAATTATAAGAAAATTTTTTTATTTTTTTTTATTATAGTTACAATACAAAGTTTTTCTCGTTTTTTATGTGGTTTTTTATGTTATTGGGGTCCTAAAAAAAAATATTATAATTTAATTTTTAAAAATATTAATTCGTTATATAAAACAAATAAACCTTATTTATTTTATTATTTTTCAATGTTTTTTTTAAATTTTATTCCTGTTTTTATTTCTAATTTTATTCTTTTTATTTCTTTTTTTGTTTCTAGGAATTTTATATTAAAAAATTATTTTTATTTAAAAAAATAAATTATTAAAATTAATTAATTGTTTTTCAATAAATATTAATAAAATATAAATATTAATAAAATAATATTAACTTATTTTTTTATTTATGTTTTTTTTAAAAAAACTATAAAAATATATATTTAAAATATTCAAATACTTTTTGTATATCTAAATTTTTTGGTTTAAAATTATTATTTTTATTTAATTTTATAAATTTTTTTTTGTACCATTCTGTGGAATTATTAAAAGTATTTAAATTAAATTTTGGGTATAAATCTTTTTCTCTTTTTACTATTTTATTTAAAATATCAAACCAATCTAGATTCAATTTATAAGGAGAAAAATTTTTTATTTTCCATTGTATACAACATTCTATAATAAGAAAAAAATTTGTTTTTATTAATTTATATTTATTATTTTTAAAATAAAATAGATGAAAACTATTTATGTAATGTTTTCTTTTTTGCATTTCTTTTATCCATTTTGAAAACGATAAATTAAAATAATTACGATCCATATCCAAAAAAAATTGCATAGCTTTATTTTTTTTCTTTTTATTTAGATAATAATCATACATTCCAAATTCTTTTCTTAAAGCTTGTAGTGATAAATCAGGAGTGTATTTAAATAATTCATAAGGTATTATTCTCATTTTTATATTTTATCATTTTTTATTAATTTTTTTAACATTTTTTAATTTATTTATTTTTTTAATTTATATAAAGAAAAAATAAAAAAATTTATTAATCTATATAAAAAAATAATTACCTAAATATATTATATGTTTATTTAATTAATAATTGTATGTTGACAGTTATTATTTTTTATTTTATAATCTAGTCTAGAAGTGTTTATTTATTTTTTAGTTTATATAATAAAATCTGAAAGTAGGTTGTTTAAATCAAATGTCAGTTAGAATTCGTTTACAGCGTTTTGGTTCTCATAAAAGACCTTTTTATCGTATAGTAGCTATGCAATCTTGTAATAAAAGAGATGGTAAATTTTTAGAAATTATTGGTACTTATTCACCATTGTCAAATTTAGTTAATATATACCAAGAAAAATTAGAAAAATGGTTGTCTACTGGAGCTGAATTATCTCTTACTACTAAAAATTTGATTAAAAAATTTAAAAAAAAACAAAATCTTAAGATAGATGAAAATAAATAATTTTATTTTTTATTTTTTAAGAAATTTTTATTTTTGTTTATTTAAAATATAAGGTCATAATATTATATGAGATTTGATATTATAACTATTTTTCCTAATTTTTTTGATTTTTTTTTAAATCATTCAATAATAAAAAGAGCTTGTTTTAAAAAAAAAATTTTAGTTAATATTTTGGATCTGAGAAAATATAGTCATAATAAAAATAATAAAATAGATGATTCTATTTATGGTGGCGGAGCAGGTATGTTACTTTCTTTTCCTCCTTTTTATGATTCTCTTTTAAGTTTAAAGAGAAAATCTAAAAGCATAGTTGTTTTATTATCTCCTCAAGGAAATCTTTTAAAACAAAAAAAAGTATTTTATTATGCCGAAAATTTTAAGCAAATAATTATTTTATGTGGTAATTATGAAGGTGTTGATTCAAGAGTTTTAAAATTTGTAGATGAAGAAATTTCCATAGGCGATTATATTTTGACTGGTGGTGAAATTTCAGCTATTGTTTTTATTGATTCCATTGTTAGAGTTTTGCCAGGTGTTATTAAAAAAGAATCTTATTCACAAGATTCTTTTCACAATGGTTTATTGAAATATCCACAGTATACTAGACCACAAAGTTATAAGGGAGAAAAAGTTCCTTCTGTTCTTCTTTCTGGAAATCATAAAAAAATCGAAGAATGGAGACAAAAAGAAAGTTTAAAAAATACTTTGCTTAAAAGACCTGATTTGATAAGTAAAAAAAAATTAGATATTAAAATTCAAAAAATTTTAGAAGAAATTATATATAATAAAAAATTAAAAAAATAAAAGGAAGTTATATTAAAAAATGGATACTAACCTAAAAGGACAACAATTAATTAATTCTGTAAATAAGGATAATTTAAGACAAATACCTTCGTTTAAAGTGGGAGATACTGTTAGAATTTTTGTTAAATTTGAGGAAAATAATAAAAAAAAAATACAAATTTTTGAAGGATTAGTTATAAAGAGGAAGGGGAGTAATATATCTGAAACTTTTACATTAAGGAAAGTTTATTCAGGTGTAGGAGTAGAGCGTATTTGTCCTTTGCATTCTCCTTTATATGAAAAAATAGAAGTTATTAAACGTGGTATTGTACGTCGTTCTAAGCTTTATTATATTCGTGATTTATCCGCAAAAGCTACTAAGATTAAAGAAAAAAAATAAAGGTTATTAAAATATAAACAATAATTAAAATAAACAATTTAATTTTGTTAAATTTAAAAAAAAAAGGAGAATATCTTATTTGTTATCATTGTTTCAAGAATTAAAATGGCGCAATTTAATTAAAGATTGTAGTGATGAAAAAAAAATGGAAGAATTATTGATCAGTGAAAAAATAAATTTTTATTGTGGTTTTGATCCTACTGCTAATTCATTAACTCTAGGTCATTTAATTCAGATTAATACTATTTTTTTGTTTCTCAAACATCATCATTGTCCTTTTGTTTTAATAGGCGGTGGCACTGGTTTAATTGGTGATCCAAAAGAGACAAAAGAAAGATTACTATTATCTCAGGAAGAAATTTTTAATAATAGTTTATCAATTAAAAAACAATTAAAAAAAATATTTTCAAATACTAAAATTAAATTTATAGATAATTATATTTGGATATCTAAGATGGATTTTATCTATTTTTTTAGATTTTATGGCAAATTATTTAATGTTAATTATATGATTTCTAAGGAAATAGTGTCTAAAAGATTAAAAACTGGTATTTCATATACAGAATTTTCATATATGATACTTCAAGCGTTGGATTTTTACAAGTTATATAAAGATTTTGATGTTATACTTCAATTTGGAGGTTCTGATCAATGGGGCAATATTACTAGTGGTTTAGAATTAATTAGAAAAATGGAATTTTCCAAAAATAATAAAAAAAAACCTTTAGGTTTTAGTATTCCTCTTTTGTTAGATAATAAAGGAGTAAAATTTGGTAAGAGCGAAGGAAATGCTTTATGGTTAGACAATAAGTTAAGTAGTTCTTATCAAATTTATCAATATTTGCTAAATATTGATGATAATAATGTTATTGATTATTTAAAAAAAATGACTTTATTGGATTATGAAACAATTAATTTTTTAGAACAAAAAACCAAATCTAATCCTAAGGAAAGAATAGCTCAAAAAAGATTGGCTGAATCAATTGTTATTTTCTTACATGGAAATAAAGAACTTCAAAAATGTATTAGAATTAATAATATTTTATTTAATAAAAATTTAAAAAAATGGAGTTTAACTGATTTAATTTTTTTATCAAAAAAATTAAATTTTGTTAAAACTAATAAAAATATTTCACTTGTAGATGTTTTAGTTCAAACTCAATTAGCATTATCTAAAAACGAAGCTAGACGATTTATTTTGGCTAATTCTATTAAAATATTCGGCAATTATATAAAAAAAGTAGATTTTGTTTTAGAACAAAAAAAAGCTTTTTATAATAAGTATTTTGTAATAACTAAAAAAAATAAAATTAATGTTTTGGTTATTTTTGATTAAATCTCAAACTATATAATCAAAAGAAAGTATTTATTAAAATTTATGCAAATAAATAAATTATATCGCAAGATAATTATAGAAAATTATAAAAATCCATTTAATAAAGGTTTGTTTTTTGATAAAGACAAATCTAGTTATTTAATTTCTGAAGCTCAAAATAATCTTTGTAACGAATCTATTAAAATTCAGATATTTTTTGATAAAGAAGATATTTCTGATATTAGATATGAGACAAATGGTTGTATTATCCTAATTTCTTCAGCATCTTTAATGTCTTTTTTTTTGAAAAAAATTAATCTTGATTTATGTTTATTAAAAATAAATAATTTTTTAAAAATGATAAAAAATCAAAAATTTGATTCTCAAAAAATTGACAAAAAATTATATGTTTTTAAAAATATTTCTTTTTTTTCTAGTAAGATTAGTTGTGTTAGTATGCCTTGGGAACTTACTTTGAAAATGATTAAAAATTATAAAAAATAATAAAAAAATTTTTATTTTTTTGTTTAATAAATGTCTAAAAAAATTTTTTTTTGATAAAATATACTTTATATAACATATTATATTTTAATTTGAAATTAAGACATATTTTTTTATTAAAAAAATCTTAATTTTAGAAAATAAGGTAAAAAAATGAATTTAAAATTTAATAAAAATTTAAAGCATAAAAAGAATATTTTATTTATTATAAAAATTGTTATTATTTTAATATTTTGTCTTGTATTGATTTTTTTTGGAAAACGTTTTTTATCGAAAAAAAATGATGTTATTGAAAATAAAGATACTTTATTAATTGGTACTTCTAGTGAAATTAAAAATGGTTTTGGAATGTTTGGTATGGGAGCGAATACAACTAATAATGCTCAAGTTCGTAATTTAATTCATGAATATTTGATAAGTTCATCAGAAATAAAAAAGAATAATCATTATTATACTGAATATAAAGAAAAACTAATAGAAAAAATTCCTACATCAGCTATTAAACATGGTAAATTTAAAGATTATTATGAATTCAATTTAAAATCAGGTATTAAGTTCCATAACGGAGATGAATTAACTAATGATGATGTTTTGGAAACTTTAAATTTAAATAATTCAACAAAAGGTGAACATTCTTATTTTATAGATGATTTTGCTAAACCTACTGATAATAGTCAAAAATATAAATTTTATATAAAGTTTAAAGATGATAAAAATTCTTTAAATTATCATCATTTAAGCAAAATTCCTATTATAAACAAAAAAGTGATGCAAACAGATTTTGAAAATTTTAGAAATATAGGTTTAGGTGCATTTAAATTAAAGAAATTTGATCCTAATACTAAAACGATAGAATTATCATTTTTTTCAGATTATTTTAGATTATCTAATAGAGTTTCTAGTAATATTAAAAATATTATTATTCATTTTATACCTTCTGTTCAAACTCTTTATATGAATTTAGAAAAAGGTAAATTAGATTTAATTCTAGAAAATACCGATCAAGTATATTTAGAGAATATGACTCAAAATAAAAAACTTAAATTAGTAGAAAATGATAATTTAAATTTGACTTATATTATATTAAATAGCAATACTTTGAGTATCGAGAATAGAAAGAGTATAGTGCAAGTATTGACACCAAAATTAAAGACAAAAATATTGGAAGAATTAGGGGAAAATTTATCTTATTGTAAAGTAGTTAATTATTTTTCAGATAATCGTTTAAAGGGAGGAGATATTTCTGATAATGATTTTGATCATTTAATTACAAATGATAAAAGTGTAATTGCTGCTAAACCAAACAAAAAAATAAGAGCATTATTTACTAATACAGATGAAACTAAGAATCGTTTTATGAATAAATTTTTAGAAACATTGTCCAATGAAGAAGGTTTCAAAATAGAAAAATTACAATTTGAAAAAAATGAAACTATTGCAAAGGCTAAATCTGGTGATTTTGATATTTTTTGTTTAACAGAATATTTAGAAAATACTTTCCCTCATTATTTATTAAATGTTTATTTTGGCAAAATTTATGATCCTAATAATCCTAATGTTAGTCCTCAAAATTCTACGGAAATAAATGAAGCTTATTTTAATGTTTCTTGTTTAAATGAACCTGATATATATGAAAAAATTGAATATTTAAAAAAAATTGATTTTAATACTCTTGAGTACGAAAATAAGATAAAAGAATTACATGAAGTGTTAACTAAGAAATATATTGCTATTCCTTTATTTCAAATAAATAAAATTAGAAATTTATTGAGACATAATATAGAAGGTTTTAATGTTAATATTTTCGGGGAAATTGATTGGTTAAATATTAATAAAGTTTAGTTAATAATTATATTAATTTATTTATTTAAATTTTTTTTAAATTAATTATTTAATTTAAAAAAATGAATTAAAAAAAATTGAATAAGAATCAAAGCAGAGTAGATTATATGTTATCAGATTTTTTAAAAAAAAATTTTAAAAAAGTTTTTAATTTTATTCGTAGTTTTTTAATTTTAATTTATTATTTTATTTTTTTGTATTTATTTTTATTTATGTTTTTTAGTTTATTTATTTCTCGAGAAAATATTATTAAATTTTTTCATTTTAATTATTTCATAGTTGCAAGTGAAAGTATGCAAGATAAATTTGAAGTAGGTGATTGTGTTATTGTGAAAAAAATTTCAGATAAAGGACGTCAGAGCTTAAAAAAATCTTCTTCATTAGAATCTAAAGATGGCGATGTAATTATTTTTAATGTAGATAACGAAAAATTTCCTAATTCAGATTTATCTCAAAAAATTATTATCCATAGAGTAGTAGATAATAAAATAGTTGAGAAATATGTTACAACTAAAGGAGATAATAATAGCGATATTTTGATATTTGAAAAAAAAATTCCTTACAAAAATATTCTAGCTAAACCTATTTTGAAAATAAGTTATAAACACGTATTTTGGATAAAATGTATTATGTTCATCATTGCTTCTTATCTTTTGATTTGTTTGTTAATAGATATTGTTAAAATTGTTTTGAAAAGTTGTTAAGATTATTTATGGATTTAATGTGGAGAAAATTTATTAATCAGGAAAAAAAGAAATTGTATTTTAAAAAAATTTTATTTTTTTTAAAAAAAGAGATAGAAAAAGATAAAATTATTTATCCTGATTTAAAAGATATTTTTAAAGCTTTTAAATTGACTGATTTCTTAAAAACAAAAGTAGTTATTTTAGGACAAGATCCTTATCCAGGTTTTAATCAAGCTCATGGTTTATCCTTTAGTACTTTAAGTAGTAAAACACCTTCTAGTTTAAAGAATATATTTAAAGAATTAAATAATGATTTATTATTAAATACAAAAACAAATAATTTGACTTTGTGGGGTTTAGAAGGGGTTTTGCTCTTAAATAGTATTCTTACAGTAGAAAGAGGAAAACCTTTGAGTCATAAATACATTGGTTGGGATTTTTTTACTATAAATTTTTTTAAATTTTTAAGTTTTCATAAAAAAAATATAGTTTATATATTTTGGGGAAGATTAGCACAAAAATATGAAAAATATATTAAAACAAGAGAAAATTTTATTATAAAAAGTTCTCACCCTTCTTTTTATTCTGCCCATAAAGGTTTTTTTGGTTCTAAACCTTTTTCTAGAACAAATCAATATTTGATCAGTAACAATATCGAACCTATTAATTGGAATTTGAATAGATAATAAAAAAAGTTCATTTATTATTTTTTTTGATAAATAAGGATTAATTAATGTTAAAATATCATACTTTTAAAAATTTAAGTTTTGATCAAATGAATTTTGTTAAAAATAAACTTGATAACTTTGTTTTAAAGGATAAAATCGAAAATAATATTGTTTTTTTTAAGATTAAACGAGATGATAATATAATTACTTTTTTTTATAATGGAACTTGTTTAATTCAAGGAAGACATATTCAAAAAAGTGTTTTAATAATAAGTCGTTTATTAAATTTAAATATTAAAGATTCAGATATTTATAATATTAAAAATATAATTGGTTCTGATGAAGTCGGTACTGGTGATGTTTTTGGTCCTATAGTTGTGTGCGCATCATTTGTTTCTATGGAAAATATTTTTTTTTTAAAAGAAATGAATATCAGAGATTCTAAAAAAATTTCTTCCAAAAGAGTTTTTCAAATAACAAATTTGGTTATAAAACAAAAAATACCTTTTGTTTTAAAAATTTTACATCCTTTAAAATATAATCATTTGATTAAAAAAAATGATTATAATTTAAATAAAATAAAAGCTTTATTGCATAATAAAGCTATTTTAGAACTTTTAGAAATAATAAAAAGTGAAAAATTTAAATTTTGTGTTGTGGTTGATCAATTTACTAGTCCGGATAATTATTTTAATTATCTAAAGGAAGAAAAATTAGTTTATCAAAATATAAAATTTGAAACCCAATCAGAAAATAAATATTTAAGTGTTGCTTTATCTTCTGTTATTGCAAGATGTTTTTTTTTGAAAGAAATTGACAAATTAAACAAATATTTAGGTATGAAACTAAAATTGGGTGCTTCTCATACAGTAGATAAACAATTATTAGAAATTTATCAAAAAAGAGGTATTTCAATTTTGAATAAAATATCTAAATGTAATTTTAAAAATGTTAACAAAATAACGAATAATTATTTTAATTTAAAATAAAGTTCAAAAAGAGGTTAGGATAATTTTTTATGGAAACTATTTTTACTCAGATTATAAATAAAAAAATTTCTAGTTATATTATTTATGAAGATAAAACCGTTGTTTCTTTTTTAGATATAAATCCTTTTACTAAAGGTCATAGTTTAGTAGTCACTAAGGAAGAATATAGCTCTATAATAGAAATACCTGAATTTATTTTTGTTCATCTTTTTAGTGTAGTTCAAAAAATAAGTAAAGTTTTGATAAAAACTTTCAATGCTAAAGGTATTAACTTACTTAACAATAATGGTAAAATAGCAGGACAAAAAATATTTCATTATCATGTTCATTTGATACCTAGATTTTTACCAAAAGAAGTAGATTTAGTATTTAATAATAATCTTAAATTTGATAAAAGTGATTATAATAAAATGTGTCAAGAAATTAAAATAAATTTTAAAAAAATGATTATAGGTAAAGAGGATAAGAACGACTTTTTTTATGCAAAATAATAATTATATAACTAAAAGAAAACAAACTATAGGAGAAGAAATAGCTAATGCAATTTCTCATGGTTTGATGATTCCTATTAGTATTTTGATTTTTCTTTTATATTATCGTTTTTTATTATGTACAAAAAACTTGAATTTTGATAATATTTTTCCTTTATTTTTGTTCAATTTTACAATGTTGATATTATATATAACTAGTTTTTTGTATCATTCTTTATCTTTTACAAAATTAAAGCTTAATTTGCGAAAACTAGATCATATTTGTATTTATTTGTTAATTTGGGGCAGTTTTGTTCCTTTTTTGCTTTTAAATCCAAAATTAAATAAAATTAATTTATTTAATATTTTTAATAAAGGAAAATTTATTTTTTTTATTCAAACTTTTATAGTTTGTTTAGGAATTTTAGGAAAATTTTTTTATTTTAATAAAGGCAAAAAAATACATCTACTTTTATATTTATTTTTGGGTTGGAATGGTTTATTTTTGTTTAAAGATTTATTTGATATCAATTATAAAATTTCATTTTTTTTATTATTAGGTGGTTTTTTATATAGTATTGGGATTTTTTTTTATTATAATTCATCTAATTATAAGTATTATCATTTTATTTGGCATATTTTTGTTATTTTGGGTAATTTATCACATATTTTGGCTGTTTATTTTTTTATGACCAATATTTTTAGTTAAAATTGAATAATAAATATTTGAAAAAAAATTTATTATTTAAAAAATAGAAAAGGATATATTGAATATGCTCGAAATAATTTTAAAATTAAAACAGTTAGATTTAATCTTTTTTTTTATTATTATTTTATTTGTTTTTTATTTAATCGGTTCTATCCCTATTGGTTTATTAATAGGTAAAATTTTTATAAAAAAAGATTTAAGAATATTAGGATCTAAAAATATCGGTGCATCTAATGCTGCTCGTGTTTTTGGTTTTAAATATGGTGTATTAGTGTTTATTTTGGATTTTGCAAAAGGTTTTTTTTCAATTTTTTTAGGTCCTTTAATAATGATAAAGATATTAAATTTGATAAATTTTTCAAATATTATTTTCAATAAAGATGAATTTAGAATTTATTTTGGATTAGTGACTATTTTAGGACAAATGTTTTCTATTTTTAATGGATTTAAAGGAGGAAAGGCTATAGCTACATCTGTTGGTGTTATTTCTTTTATAAATCCATTTGTTGGTTTATTTGGTATTTTATCTTTTATTGTTTTGATAATATTTTTTGGTTATGCTTTTTTTGCTTCTTTAATTTCTACTTTATTAGTTAATTTTTTGCTTTGGATATTTTTTTATTTTAATTTTTTACCGAATTATTATATCTATTTAAAAGAAATTTTTGTAATTTGTTTAATTACTTTTTTGGTTTTTTATAAACATCTTAACAATATTATTAATTGGATAAAAGGAAAAGAAAATAAATTTATTTTTTTTACTAATAAAAAATAAAGTTATTTTTACAATTTTATACTAATTACTACATACATTTTTATATTATTAAAGTTTTTTTATAAAAAAAATTGTTTTAAATTTTGACGTTTTATTTGTTTATTTAATTATTTATTGTGTTATTATTTTGTTATATGATTATTTTTTTTATATCACTTTTTATTTTCATCGTAAAAAAATAACTAGATATATAGAATTTAAAAAAAATAAATTTTAAATATAGGAAGGTTTAACTTAATTAACAAATAATATAATGAATGAAAATAAAAATAATTTAATTTTTTTAGAAGAAAAAATTAAAGAATTAGAATTTAAAATTAAAAATGATCTAAAAAAAGCTAAAAATAAAATAGATTTAAAAAAGATAGAAATTCAATATTTGGGTAAAGAAGGTTATATTTATTTTTTATTGAAAGAAATAAAAAAACAATCTTTAGAAATGAAAAAAAAAAATGGCAATAAAATTAATATTTTTAAAAAAAAAGTTGTTTTATTGATTAAAGCAAAAATAAATGATATAGAAAAAGAAAATTTATCATATTTAATAAAAAAACAAAAAATAGATGTTACTTTGCCCTCTTTTCCTTTTCGCATAGGTAGCATTCATCCTTTAAATAAAACTATTGAAGAAATTGAAAAATTATTTATAAAACTTGGTTATTCAATTTTTAGTGGAAATGAAATAGAAACAGATTTTTATAATTTTGATATGTTAAATATGGATAAAAATCATCCAGCTAGAGATATGCATGATTCTTTTTATTTAAGCAATTTTTTGGAAAAAAAACTTTTAAGAACTCATACTTCATCAGTTCAAATTAAAGCAATGCTAAAAAATAAATCCAAACCTTTTAAAATGATTTCTTCAGGAAAGGTTTATAGACGTGATAAAGATGATGATACTCATAGCCATCAATTTATTCAATTAGAAGGTTTTATAGTTGATTTTAATATTAATTTAATTCATTTACAAGAAACTATTAAAATTTTTATTGAAAATTTTTTTGATCAAGAGCAAAAAATTAGATTTAGACCATCTTATTTTCCTTTTACCAATCCTAGTTTGGAAGTTGATTTAATAATGACAGATAAAAATAATCAAAATAATTATTTAGAAATTATAGGAGCTGGTATGATTCATCCCGAAATATTAAAAAAAGGTAATTATGATCCTTCAAAATATAGTGGTTTTGCATTTGGTATGGGTATAGAACGTATTACAATGTTGAAATATTATATCAAAGATATTAGAAATTTTTATAATAATGATATTCGTTTTTTAAGACAATTTTCTGAATAGTTAAAAAATTATTTTTTTAAGTTAAAGGTTAAAAAATGATAATTAATGAAAAAATTTTGAAAAAATATATACCTTCTTTAGAAATCAATAACATAGAAAAATTTAAACTATTAGTTAATAATCATATAATAGAGTCTTCTCACTATTATAATATTTTGAATGATAATGATAATTTAATCAAAATAGGAAAAATTATAGAATTTTTCTCAATTAAAGACAAAAAAAATATTTATTTGGTTAAAGTAGATATTAAAACGAAAATTATATCTGTTATTTGTTCTTATAATAATATCCAAATAAATAAAAAAGTTATAGTAGCTTTAATAGGCGCATATTTATTTCATAATAATGAAAAGATATTTGTTACAAAAGAATTATTTGGTTCAGATATAGAAAATGAAGGTATTATTTGTTCTTCTTTGTTTTTAGGTTTAAATTCAGATTATTTAGCTGATGATGAAAAAGAAGGTATTTTATTTTTAGAAAAAGATGCTATTATTGGTGAATGTGCTTTAGAATATTTAGGGATTAAAGGTTTTTTTTTGGATTTATCAGTAACTCCTGATAGAAATGATCTTTTATCTTATATTGGTTTTGCTAGGGATTTAAAATCTATATTACAAAATAATAAAATTGAATTAAAAGAAAGATTAAATTTTTCTATTACAGAAAAAAAAAATAGTATTAATCCTTTCAAAGTTGAAATTTTAACTTCTAATTGTTTTGAATATAATATTCGTTATGTAAAAGATATTAAAATAACTAGATCTCCTTTGTGGCTGAGAAATAAATTGCTATCGCATAAAATTAATCCTATTAATAATGTGTTAGATGTTGTTAATTTGATTTTATTAGAATATGGTATTCCTTTAGATGTATTTGATTCTTCTTTTTTTGAAGATAATTTAATTTTGATAAGAAATGCTAATAAGAATGAATATTTTTATTGTAATAATGAACAACAATATATTTTGGATGATAAGGACTTAGTTATATCAAATAATAATAAAATTGTTTCTTTATCAGGAATAAAAACAAATTTTAATTATGATATATCTGATAAAACCAAAGAGTTTATTTTATGTTCTTTTTATTTTAAACCTGAATTTGTTTTAAATACTAGTCGAAAAATAGGAATAAAAAATGATAAAGTTTTACATTTATCTAGAGGTATAGATCAAGATTTAATAACAAAAGTTTTAGAAAAAGCTATTTTTTTATTACAAAAAATAAGTAATTGTTCGGTTTATAAAAATATTGTTTCTTTAAAAAAAGATCAACATATAAATCCAATTATTTCTTTATCTTTAGAGTTGATTTTTTCAAAGACAGGTATTAATTTTTCCTTTGAACAAGTTTATAATTTTTTAATTTTTTTAAATTATAAGGTAGAAAAAATTTCGAATAAATTTTTTAAAGTCCAAGCTCCTTCAAATCATTATTATGTTAAAATTGCTGAAGATGTTATTTCAGATTTAATAAGAATTTATGGTTATGATAAAATTTTATCTAAAAAAAATGCTATTAAAAAAATTTCTATAAAAGAAGGTGTTAGAAGTTTAAAAGAAGAAAATATATGTAAATTAAGAAAATTGTTGTCAAATTTAGGATTAAATGAAATTATAACTTATAGTTTAGTAAATGACAAAACATTCTTTTTATTTCCAAGTTTACACAAACCTTTAATTGTTTTAAAACCTTTGTCTTATGATAAAACTTTTTTGAGACAAAATTTAAGTGCTAGTTTATTAGATGTTTTGAGTTTTAATCAAAGAAATAAAAATTTTGATAATTTTTTATTCGAAATCGGAAATATTTATATTCCAGAACAAGAAATACCTCATTTATCAATAATTTTAAGTGGTAATTTTATAAATACTGGATGGTTAAAAAAAGATATTCAAAGTTCTTTTTTCCTTTTAAAAGGTTTTTTAGATAGAATTCAATTTCTTTTTGGTGTTAAGTTTGATTTAATACAAACTTCTTCTTATGATGTTTTTTTACCTACTCAACAATCAGATATTTTTTTAAAAGATAAAAAGATTGGTTTCATAGGAGAAACTCATCCTATTATAAACAAAAAATATCATATTAATAAAAGTTTTATGATGGAAATAAATATTCAAGATATTTTAGTAAAAAAAAGAGATAAAATTACATTTAAAGAAGTAACTAAATTTAACTCTATTACTCGTGATTTAAGTTTTTTTGTTAATAAAAAATATAATTTTCAACAGTTACACGAAAGTTTAAAAGATGAAATATCATGTTTTTTTATTGAATGCGAACTTTTAGATTTTTTCCAGGATAATTCTTTATCTACTGAAGAATATTCATTGACTTTTAGATTAATTTTTAATAACAATGATAAAAATTTGAATAAACAGGAAATAAATTATTTTATGGAAAAAATAGAATCAAAAATGAAAAAAAAATATAAAATTAAAATAAGATAAGGTAATAATTTTTGAAAAAAGTAGGTTATTTTTTACATAAAGGAATTGTTATAGAATTTGTTGTTAAGGGTTATATAATTTTAGATTTAGAAAAAAAAGAAAAAATTTATGCTCAAAATAAAGGTAAATTAAAAAAAATAATTTATAAGTGTAAAGATAGAAACTTTTTTAAAAATATAGAAATTAAAATTGGTGATATTATTTTATATGAAAAAAAAGGAGATGTTATTTTAATTGATAGTATACTACCTAGAAAGAATTTTTTATTAAGACCTAATATAGCTAATGTAGATCAAGTTTGTCTAGTTTTTTCTTTAATTAAACCTTATTTGCAATTTAAATTATTAGATAAATTTTTATTAATTTTAAAAAGAATAGATTTAAAGGTTATTTTAATATTTACCAAAATTGATTTAATATCTAAAGAAAAATTATCTATTTTGAAAAAAAAAATTTTTTATTATAAAAAGTTTTATTATCTTTATTTTATTAATAGCCGAGATAAAAAATCTATTTTATCTTTTTTATATCCTTTTTTTCAGAACAAATTGACTATTTTTACTGGTCAAACAGGTGTAGGAAAATCTACTTTAATTAGTTCTTTAATTAATGTTAATATAGCAACACAAGAAGTTTCTAGTTTTTCTAATAGAGGAAAACATACAACAAAAAATTCTAAATTATATATTATTGACAAAGGATATATAGCTGATACTCCTGGTTTTTCAAAATTATTTTTATTAGATATAAAGCCAAACGAAATTAAGAATTTTTATGATGATTTTTTGTTATTAGCAGATATGTGTTTTTTTGGTAGTAATTGTTTACATATTAGAGAAAAATTTTGTAAAGTTAAAGAAGCTTATCAAAAAGGTTTAATTTTAGATACTAGATATAAAAACTATTTATCTTTATTTCAAGAAATAAGCAAAAAAAAAATCAAAAAAATTTCTTAAGATATTTTTCAAAAAAATATTTATAATTTTGAATTATAAAATTTTATTAAAAGGTTTATGAAAATAATTATGGATTTAGAAAAAATTAATGAAAAGAAAAAAAAAATACGTAATTTCTCAATTATAGCACATATAGATCATGGAAAATCTACTTTAGCTGATAGAATTTTAGAAATAACCAATACAATTGAAAAAAGATCTATGAAATCTCAATATTTGGATTCTATGGCTTTAGAAAGAGAAAGAGGAATCACTATTAAGTTAAATTCAGTAGAAATTATTTATAAAGCTAAAGATAAAAATACATATATTATGCATCTGATTGATACTCCTGGTCATGTAGATTTTACTTACGAAGTGTCTCGTTCTTTGGCCGCTTGTGAAGGAGTTGTTTTATTGATAGATGCTACTCAAGGTATTCAAGCTCAAACTTTGTCAAATGTTAATTTAGCTTTGGAAAATAATTTAACTATAATTCCTGTTTTGAATAAAATTGATTTACCTAACGCAAATATAGAAAAAACCAAACAAGAAATTAAAGATCTTTTAGGATTAGATACAAATTCTATTATTTTATCAAGTGGAAAAACAGGTTTTGGTGTTGAGAAAATTTTAGAAAATATTGTCGAAAAGATTAATTATCCGGGAGGAGATTCTAAATTACCTTTACAAGCTTTAATTTTTGATTCTGTTTTTGATACTTACAAAGGAGTCATACCTTCTATTAGAATATTTAATGGTATAATCCGGAAAGGAGATAAAATTCGTTTTATAGCAAGTCAGGCTATTTATGAAGTTATGGAAGTAGGCATTTTTAATCCAAAGCCAATTAAAAGAGATTTTTTATCTGCTGGTGATGTTGGTTATTTAAGCGCTTTTATTAAAAAAATAGATGATGTACAAGTCGGAGATACTATTACTTTTAGTAAAAATAAGGAAGTTTTACCTTTGGCAGGATATCGTAAGGTTAATCCTGTAGTGTTTTGTGGTTTTTATCCTGTAGATTCCCTTAAATATAATAATTTAAAAAATGCTTTGCAGAAATTAAAATTAAATGATTCTTCCATATATTATGAGAACGAAAATTCAAATTTTTTAGGATTAGGTTTTAGAATTGGTTGTTTAGGTCTTTTACACATGGAAATAACAAAAGAAAGAATTATCAGAGAATTTGATATTAATGTTATTATAACAGCACCTTCAGTTATTTTTAATGTTTTTGTTAATCAAAAAAAAATCGTTATAGATAATTTATCTAAATGGCCTAAAAATCAGTCTATTGAAAAGATAGAAGAACCATATGTTCAATCTTTTATTAAATGTCCTGAAATATACGTAGGTGATGTTATGGAAATTGCTCAAAATAAAAGAGGTTCTTTACAGGATATTCAATATTTAGAAGATAAAATGGTAATTTTAAAATATTTATTACCTTTTTCCGAAATTATTTACAATTTTTTTGATAAATTAAAATCTTCTACTAAAGGATATGCTTCTTTTGATTATCAAATGGATAAATATTATCCTAGCAAATTAAAAAAAGTAGATATATTATTAAATTCAGAAATAGTTGATGCTTTATCTTTCATTGTTCATGAAAATTTTGCCTATAATAGAGCTAAAAATATTTGTCAAAAATTAAAAGAATTAATTCCACAACAAATGTTCGAAATAGTTATACAAGCCTCTATAGGAAAAAAAATTATTTCTAGAGAAACAATAAAATCATTAAGAAAAAATGTTATAGATAAATGTTATGGAGGAGATGTAAGTAGAAAGAAAAAGCTTTTATCGAAACAAAAAAAAGGTAAAAAAAAGATGAAAAATTTAGGAAAAGTAATTCTTCCTCAAAAAGCATTTTTAGCTATTTTGTCTTCATATGAAAAATAAAATTATATTTATATTTTTTTATTGATTTTATTTTTTTGTTTAAGACTTTTTAGTTTTTAATTTTCAAATTTATTTTTTCAAGTAAAAGAAAGGTGTTGAATGACAAATTTAATAGAACTTATTAATATTAATAAAGTTATTAATGAACAAATAATTTTAAAAGATATTAATTTGAAAATTAAAAAAAATGAATTTGTAACTTTGTTGGGTCCTTCAGGTTGCGGCAAAACTACTATTTTAAAAATTATTGGCGGTTTTTATGATTTCAATAGTGGTGATATTTTGTTTGATAATAAAAGTATTGCAAATTTATCTCCTCATAAGAGATTAATTAATACAGTTTTTCAAAAATATGCTTTATTCCCTCATCTTAATGTTTTTGAAAATATTGCTTTCGGCTTGAGAATAAAAGACTTAAATTATAATATAAAAAAAGAAATAAAAAAAATTAAAAAACAACAAAAAAAAGATATAAAAAAAATTAAAAATGATTTTTTTAATAATTTAAAATTTATTTTTCCGTTATTTAAAAATAGTTTATTTTTTTTGTTAAAAAATTTTAAAAATCCTCAATTTAATAATTTAAGAAAAGAGTGGAAAAATAATTATAAAAATATTTTATTTAAATATCAAGAGAAAATAAAATTATTGAATAATAAAATTTTATCTAAAAAACAAAAAGAGGAATTTATTAGAAATAAGGTATTGCACTATTTAAATTTAGTAGGATTAAAAGGATTAGAAAATAGAGAAATTGATCAATTATCCGGGGGACAACAACAAAGGGTAGCTATTGCAAGAGCTTTAATAAATGAACCTAAGGTTTTGTTACTAGACGAACCTTTAGCAGCTTTAGATTTAAAATTAAGACAAGAGATGCAATATGAATTAAAAGAAATACAGAGAAATTCTGGTATTACTTTTATTTTTGTCACTCATAATCAAGAAGAAGCATTAACAATGAGTGACAAAATAGTAGTTATTAATAAAGGAGAAATTCAACAAATAGGAACTCCAGAAGATATTTATAATGAACCAGCAAATAAATTTATAGCGAAGTTTATAGGAGAATCCAATTTAATTTCAGGTATTTTTAAAGAAGATTATTTGGTTTTTTTTGATAATCAAGAATTTCATTGTATAGATTATGGTTTTAAAAAAAATCAAAAAGTAGATATTCTTATACGTCCAGAAGATATTGATATTGTTAGTATTGAAGATGGTTTATTAAAAGGTGTGATTAATTCTATTTTATTCAAAGGAGTTTATTGGGAAGTTATTATTAAAACAAAACAACGAGATTATATTATACATACTACGGATTTTATCAAAATTAATACAGAGGTTGGTATTTTTTTTAAACCAGAAGATTTACATGTTATGGAAATATGGTAATTTTAAATGATATTGTTTAAGAAAAAAAAAATTAATAATTTTAATAATTTTTTATTTTTGCCTTATTTAATTATTATTTTATTTTTAATTTTTATACCTATTTTTATAATTTGTTTGGATTCTATCCAAAAATATAATGATAAAAATCTCTTTAAAATTATTTTAACTTTTGAATATTACAAAAATTTTTATACTAATATTACTTTAAGTTATGTTTTGTTAAGATCTATATCTATATCTGTTATTGCTACTTTTTTTATTGTTATATTATCTTATCCTTTAGCTTATATAGTTTCAAGAATGAGTAAACTTACTCAATCAATTTTAGTTTTATTGATTAATGGTACAATATGGATTAATATGATTTTAAAAACACAAGCTTTAGTTCAAATTTTTTCTTTAATAGAAAAATTATTTCATATTCGTTTTTTAGAAAGCAATACATCTATGTTTATTGGTTTTATTTATGTATTTTTGCCTTATATGTTTTTGCCAATTTATATTAGTATTTCTAAAATAGATAATGATTTAATTGATGCAGCTAAAGATTTAGGTGCTAATGAAGAACAAATTTTTAAAAATATTATTATTCCACTTTCTTTACCAGGATTAATAACAGGAATAGCATTAGTGATTTTACAAATTTGTACTAATATTGTTATTCCTAAGTATTTAGGTCCTACAACCGTTATTGTTATTAGTGAATTAATAGAAAATAAAGTTTTTTTAAACGGAGATATAAAGAGTGCTTGTGCAATTGCTATTAATCTTTCTTTTGTGATGTTCTTAGTTTTATTATTACTTAGAAAAAATAAATATAATATTGGTGAATTTTATGAAAAAAAAGATAAATAAGAAAAAAGGTTATTATTTTATTTATTTATTTTTTACTTTAATTTTTATTTATTTACCAATTATTTCTTTAATAGTTTTTTCATTTAATGAAAATGAAGGAAGAATTTCTTCTTTGATTCATTTTAATAAATTTGGTCTTAAATGGTATATTAAAATTTTAAAAGATAAAGCTATTATATCTGCTATTAGTGTTACTTTTCGTATAGCTTTTTTATCTACTTTTTTTTCTATTATTATCGGAACTTTAGCTGCCATATCTTTAATGAATTATAAAAAAAGATGGCGTATGGTTATTTTAAATATGAACCAATTTTCAATGATTATACCTGAAATTATAAATGCTTTATCTTTATTTGTTTTGTTTAGTTTTTTAAGATTAGAAAATAATTTTTTCAGAATGTTGTTAGCTCATATTTCTTTCAGTGTACCTTATGTTTTATTTTCTGTGTATAATAAATGTTGTAATTTAGATTTGGATTTTTTAGAAGCATCTTATGATTTAGGTGCTACTCCTTTTCAAACTTTAATTAAAGTTATTTTACCTCAATTGAAAGGAGTTATGATAACGAGTGCAGGTATTGTTTTTTCCCTTTCTTTTGATGATTTTATAATTTCTTATTTTGTTGGTGGTTCTGATTATCAAAATATATCTGCTTATATTTATAGTTTAAAAGGAACTATAAATCCAACTATTAATGCTCTTTCTTCAGTTTTAATTTTATTCGTTTTAATTAAAATTATTTTTGAGTATAAGAAAATTAAGAAAAGAAAATATTAGTTTATATGAAAAAAAAAATTTATTTCTTATTATTTTTTTTGATTGTTTCGTTTTTATGTATTTATTTGAAATACAATAATTTTTTTTTAAATCATAAAAAAGTTATTTTATTTTTTAATTGGGGAGAATATATTGATCCAGTTATTATTGAAAATTATAATAAACAATCTTCGCGTTTTGTTATTAAACAAAGTTTTTTTTCTTCTAACGAATTGGCTATCAATAAAATTATAGCTGGTAATAAGTATGATATAGCTATTTTAAGTGAATACGCGATAGAACAGTTAAAGGATCAATATTTAGAAATTATTCAACCAGACAAAATAAAAACTCCAATATCCCAAACTAAAGAATTTGAAAATTTAATGCAAAAATACTCTATTGAACAAAATAATGTATCTATACCTTATTTTTGGGGAAAATTAGGATTATTATATAATAAAAATAAAATTAATGAAAAAGAAATTGTTCAATGGAGAAGTTTATTTCAAAAAAATATTTATAAAATAGCTTTATATAATAATTCTTTTGAGGGTATTTTTATAGGTATTAAAGCAATAAACGGTGATATTAGTGGTAATAACACAGAAGATATAAAAAAATCGAAAGAATGGCTATTAGAATTAAAAAGAAAAAATAGTAATTTATCTTTTGTAACAGATCAACTTTTAGATTATATGAGAATTACAAATGAAGAGCGTTATGATATTGCTGTAACATATTCGGGAGATGCTAGATTTTTAATGAAACAAAATAGTAATTTAGAGTATTATGATTTTTCAAATGAGGAAGGTAATAACTTAAATGGTAGTAATGTTTGGGTAGATAGTTTTGTACTTCCTAAGGGTAGCGATCAAGAAGGAGCTTATGATTTTATAAATTTTTTATTAAAAAAAGAAAATATTGAGCAAAATATTTTTTTTACTTGTTATGATTCTCCTTATGCACAATTTTGGAATAAAAAAGTTAATTCTCGATTAGATCTAAAAATGGATAAAAATGATTTGTTTTATAAATATAATGAAGAACACAAAAAACAAATTCATGATTCTTGGAATTATGTTTATTCTTATCCTAGACCACAAGATAGTTATCTATTTATTTTTAGTTTTTTTATTTTATTATTCTTTTTATTTACAAAAATAAATTTTTTTCATCAAAAAATATTTTCAAATTAAAAATATTTATTAAAAAAAATATTTAATTTTAGATATAAAAACTATTTTCATATAAAAATAGTTTTTTTTAAAAAAAATAAAAAACTATTAATTTTTCATATGAAAATAGTTTTTATACAAGAAACAAAAAAAATAGAATTTGGTGGTGTGGGTAATGAGATTCGAACTCATAATAGAATAAATTCTAACATGCACCTCAAACATGCGCGTATACCATTCCGCCATACCCACACATTTAAAATAAATATAAAATTGTAATTTATATCTATTTATTAAAAAAATATTATTAAGAAAAATATTTTTTTATTTGGTTTATTCTAAAAGAAAAATATACAAATATTCTTTATTTTTAGTTTCTATTTTTTCTATTTCTATATTTTTATAATTTTGGTTCAAAAAAATTTCTATTTTTTTTATACTTTCTTTTGTTTCAAAATTTTTATTATAAAAAATAGTTAAAAATCTATTTTTTTCATCTATTATTTCTTTTAATATTTTTATAGATAAATTAAATATATTTTCGTCATATTTTTCTATATTTTTAAATATAGCCATAAAATTATTTTTTATTTCTGAAATATTTTTATTTGATTTTAAAAAAATATCTCTGCTTATTATTTTAACAATTTTGTTTTTTTCAATATTTTTATTCATATTTTTTAAATTGATATCTAGGGATAATTTTGGATCGTATGCTAAAAGAGCATTATATATTTGCCCTATATTATTAGTTTTTATGATTTTAATATTTAATTGTGGATAATTTTTACATAATTCTAAACTTTTTTTTATTGTTTTTTCATTATTAGGCAAAATTATAATATTATCTAGTTCATTTTCTTTAATAATTTTTTCAAAATCTTTTATAGAAGGATTTTTTTTTTTAATTAGATAATCTACTTTTAAATCATAAAAAATTTTTTGAATTTTTTTTTCGTATAATATAGCAATAACATTAATATTTTCTTTTTTTTTATTTTGGTGAATAGAATCTTTTTGTTTTTGCATATCTTCTATTTTACTTTTTACTAAATTTCCAAAATTTAATAAATTATTTAATATATCACCAGGTACATTTGTATGAATATGAATTTTTAAGATATCTTTATTTTTTATTATAACTAAGGAATCTCCAATATTTTTTTGACTTAATTCTTCTTTTTTTTTTATTAAATTAAATTTATTACTATTTAATTTAAAAATGAATTCAGAACAATAACGATATTTAATTTTTTTATTTGTATTTATTATTAATTTATGATTTTGATTTAAAAAATCATTTTTTTTAAAATCAATAGAATTTAAAATTTTTATTTCATTTTTTTCTTCATTATTATTTAATAACTGGTTATTTAAATATAAACACATTCCTTCAAGAAAAAGTACAAAACCCGCTCCGCCACTATCTACTACATTTGATTTTTTTAAAATAGGTAAAAGTTTAGGAGTGTCTAAAAGAGAAATTTTAGCATATTTTAATAATTTTTGTAAAGTTTCTTTAATTGTTGTTAAATTATTTTTTATTTTAATGGTTTTTTCTATAGATTCTCTTAAAACTGTTAAAATAGTGCCTTCTACTGGTTTAACAACTGATTTATAAGCTTTTTTATAACCATTTTCTAAAGCATCTATAAATTCCAAAATACTTATATTTTTCTTTTTAAAAGATTTTATTTTATCATATATGCCAGAAAAGAATTGAGATAAAATAACACCTGAATTACCTTTAGAACCAAATAATAAAGCATCTGATAAAATTTTAGTTACTTTTATAATTGATGAGTCTTTATTTTTTTTTAATTGGATTACACCTTCCATCATTGTCATATGCATATTAGTTCCTGTATCACCATCGGGAATAGGAAAAACATTTAAATTATTTATTTCTTTATATTTATTTTTTAAATTAAAAGTTCCATTTATAAACATTTTTTTAAATAGATTTCCATCTATAGTTTTTATATTTTTGTGATCAATCATTTTCTAATGTAATCCTTTATTTAATTATTTTTTTGAAATTTTTAATAAAAAACTTTTTTGTAATTTTATTATAACATATATATTAATATGTTAATTTCTTTTATTATTGGTTTATTTTTTTATTTTTTTTTATTTCTTTATTTTGAAAAAATTAATAATAATGTTATAATACTCTTATTAAAATCAAAATAAAATTCTAAAAAGAAAGGTTTTAATATAAAAAAATATGAGTAAATGTTATTTAACTAAAAAAACAACTTTATTCGGTAATAAAAGAAGTCATGCTATGAATTCTACTAGAAGAAAATGGAAATCTAATTTACATAAAATTCGTATTTTAGATAATAAAGGTAAAATGCGTAAAATTTATATTTCTGCTCGTGCATTAAAAAAGAATGAATTAAAGATAATTTAAAATTATATTTAAGATTAAAATTTTTTGTTATTAAAAAGGATGTGATAATATTTGACTTATTTTAAAAAGAAAAAATTAATTCGAATAAATGAAAAAAAAATACTATTTTTATTTTGGATAATGTTATTAATACATATTTTTAGATATTATTTGATAATAAAGGGAACCCCTGATTTTTTATCTTTTAAATCAACAGAAAATAAAAATTGGAATTTTATTGAACTATTAGCTCGTTTTTCAAAACAAAGCACAATTTTAGTTTTTTTTATAATTACTTTGAAATTATTCAAAAAAAATGTAAATAAAAAATGGTTTTATTATTTGTCATTTATAGCTTTAGTAGATATATTACTAAGTTGTATAATATATAACGTTATTATTGATAAATTTTCTTCTTTAAAAAAATTTTATTTAGATTATCAATATTTGACTATTAATTTTGTAGAACATGTCTATTTTCCTATTTTTTATTTAATATTTTTTTTATTTTCTAATATCAAAAGTATATCTTTAAAAAAGAATTATATTTCATTAATTCATCCTCTTTTTTATTTTTTAATTTTCGTTATAATAAGTTTATATGATCCAAATTTTTGTAAATATCCTTATAGTTTTATGAATCCTAAAATAGGAAAATGTTTATTAAAATTTATTTATAATAAAGAACCTAAAAATTGGTTAGGAGTATTTATAAACTGTTTATTTATTTCATTCATTATATATTTAATTTCTTTTGTTTTAATTAAAATAAAAGAATATATTGTTTTAAATAATAAAAGAAAAAAAATATTATAGATTTTATTTTTTAAATTTTATTTTTTATTTAAAAATGCTTCTTATTATTTTTTAATAATTAATTTTAATAATTAATAATTAAATTATATCAAAGTTATAATTAAAGGCTGAATTGTTTATTTGGTTAAAAACAAATAAAACAATTTTCAGCTTTTTGTGTTGTCTTTTAATTTTTCTAAAGAATTAATACTTAAAATTTTATTTCATATTATATTTTTAATTTTTTTTAAAAAATCATAATATAAATTTTTATTGTTGATTTTCCTGAATAATATTGTTTAAATGATCTTAAATTATTTTTTTATGATTTGGGGATGTAATCTTAATTTAGATGAAGAAGAACTTTCTTGTTGTATAATAATTTTCATTATTTATCCCTATTATTTAAGTTTGCAGTGTTATATTGATTTATTTTATGAAAAAAGAAATAAATAGAATTTATTAATTTTAAAGATTAGTAAAAATTAATTTAATATTATAAATATGATCTTTTCATTAATTTTTTTTAAAAATTCAAAGATTATTAACACTACATTAAAATATTTTTTTTGTTTATTTTTTTAGAAAAATTGAGTTTTAAAAAAATAAGAGTTTCTAAAATTCTAATAATTTTTTATTTTATTTGGATAAAATTATTCTTTTTTAATAGAATTTATAAGAAAATTTTATAAAAAAATTTATTTTTAAGTTAACAAAAAATACGTTTTTAAAAATTAAAATGATGAAAATTTAATTTTTATAAATTTATAATTATTAAATATTAATATCTATATTAATTAATTATTAATAATTTAAAAATTGATATTATTTTAAAAATTTGTATAATTTATCATAGTTTATTATTAAATAAAATTTAAAGTTAAGAATTTATTTTTGAGAATTTGAAAATATTAAGGAGTATTATAATTTTAATGATATTAAAAAATAATATTAAATTATTAAATTTTTTAAAATATTTATTTTTAATTATTATTTTTGCTTTTATTATGAAAAATGATTATATATTTGCTATGAAAAGTAGCAAAAGCAATATTCAAGATAATAAAGAAAAAGAAACAGAAGATATTATTAGTGATGACGAGGAGAAACAACAATTTGGAGAATTTCAGGAACTTTTGAGATCAGTCAAAAATTTGAGAGATATGAGTAATGATATTAATACTAGAAGAAATTCATTAAGTCCTTTTCAACCACCTCAATCTCAATTTGTTCCATTTCTTCCGCAAGATTTTGAATTTTCCCTTCCTAAAAAAAATTTTGATAATCAACAACAAAATTCATCTATTCATTCGTTAACGGTTGGTTCTTCAAATTTTAAAAGAAAATTAACAATTTTAGAAGGAGAATCTACTAAAAAAGTGAAATTCAGTGATTCTTGTAATGAAAAATTTAATCAAAATAAAAAATGATCTATCATAATTTTTATTTTTAAAATATTTATTTTAAAAAATATTTACTCAATAATAAAATTGATATATTAATTTTTTCTTTTGTCTTCTGATTTTTTTAAAATTTAAGTTTTAAAAATTTTTAATTATAAAATTTTTAAATTAAGAAAAATTATTTCAAATTTGTAATTTTTTATTTTCAATATATATATCTTTTAATGAGGTTTTGAATTTTAATTAGAAATTAAAAATCAAACCTTTTTTCTTTTTTTCATTAAATTTTTTTAAATAATTTTAATTTTATTTTTAATAATAAGATAAAATAAATAATAATAATAAATAGATTTTATTTAATATTTAATTTTTTTTATTTGAAATTTTTCTAATAGTAGTTTATTGATTAAACTAAAAAATCCAAAATATAACTATTTTCTATTGTATTTATAAATAATTTTAAAAAATTTTTTTGTTTTTAGAAAAAAAAGTTTGTTTTTTTTAAGGAAAATTAATAAATTTTAATAGAATTAAAATAAGTAATTTTTTTATTTTTTTATTAAATATTATAATCTCAAAATAATAATTATTTTTTTGTCATTTTTATAAATAATAATTCAAAATACAAAATAATAATTCAAATTATTTCATATCAAAATTAAAACAAATAACTTTTGAAAAATAAAGGTAAATATAATTTTATTTTGTTTTCATAAAAAGAAATTTAAGAATAAATTTTGTATATTAAGCAAAGATTGCTTTTATTTTTTTTTATCTTTATTTATTTTTTTAATTACTTGTTCTATTTGAAAATTTTCAATTTTTTTTATCAAAAATTTAAAGTGGTGTCCTAAAATAATTTTTGTTTTTTTTTCTATTTTATTATATGTTGATAAAATATTTTCTGATATGTTTTTTATATTTTTATTTTCTTTTAAAATATCATTTAAATTATTTTCTATTTTAACTAAATAATTATTTAAAATTTTATTTTTCATATTTTCAAAATATTCTAAAATTTCTTTTTCTTTTTTAAATTTTTGTTTTTTTCTTTTTAAATTATAAATTAATTCTTTGTTTTTTCTGGCTAAAGAAATTATAATATTTAAAAAAGTTATTAAATATGGAGGACGAATAATATACATTTTTTCAAAATTTTGAACTTTTTTAATAGGTAAATCATTTTCTTGGTCATATTCCAATTCACTTACTAGTAATGCAAATTCCAGTTTTTTATTTTCTCGATCAATATTTAATTTATTGAAATATTGATCGTTTTTTTGTTTTCTTTTCAAAGAATCTATGTTTTTAACTTCTGTTTTCATTTCTAAAATAGCAGATGTTAAAACTTCATTTTCTATTTTATTTTTATTTCTATAAACTTTAAATATAAAATCTGCCTTACTACCATTTATTATTTCATTATCTTTATACCAAGAAATATCATTTAAAATAAGCATTTGATTTTGAATTTCGTTATCACACCATTTTTCCAAATTTTCTCCAATTATTTTATTATTAAAATTACCCCTTTTTAATTTTAATTTTAAAATTTCTTGATTTTTTTCATTTTCTAATTTTATTTTAATTTTTTCATTTTCATGAATTAATTTTTGTATTTCTTTTTCTTTTTCATTTTTTAATTTTATCAATTCTTTTTCTTTTTCTTGTAAAAAAAAATTTTTTATTTTATTTTTTTCTTTTTCGTAAATTTTTTTTCTAATTATATCCATGTTAAGATATATATTTTCTTTTAGATCTATAATATCTCCTTTTTTAGCATTTTCTTGTATTTCTAATTCATATAAATTTCTTATAACTACTTTTATTTTTTTTTTCATTTTACCCACAATTAATATTTAATTGAACATTAATTTATTATTATATAATTTTAAGTTTATTTGTAAGATTTCTTCAAAGGCACGATTTCATTAAAATTTAATATTTTTCCTTCTTTTTGGTCAACATTGAAATATCCATGTCTTATAAAATGAATTTTTTCTAGATTAACAACTTTTTCCAAACTATTTTCAATAAAAGATTTTTTTTTAATTAACGAATTAACATTAAAATTATTGTTATTTTGAAATAAAGGTTGAAAAAAATTTAAAATTGCTTTTTTAGCAGTATTTTTTTCAACAAAATGAATAGTTCCATTTGGCTTTCTTTCTTTAAAACCTGTTCCACTTTTAGTATTTTTATCATAGGTAGCTAGAATTTCTATAATATTATTATATTTATCTTTTATTATTTTATAAGCTTTAATAAAATAAGCATTTAACAATCGTACTTCACCATTTAAAAATAATCTTTTATATTTTTGATCTGGTTTATCAATATAAAAATCTTCTTTTTCAATGTAAATGTATTTTGAAAAAAATATTTTTCTTGTTCCAAATTTATTATTAGTATGAAATGGTATTTCAAAAAATTCTATTTTATTTTCAGGATAATTAGTTATAGTTACTTTTAACGGATTAATTACAGCCATAGCTTTTTTGGATTTATTTTCTAAATCTTGTCTTAAAAAATATTCCATCATTTCTAATTTTGTATCGGTATTATTTTTGGCTATTCCTGATTCTAAAATAAAATTTTTTATAGATTCTGGTGTATATCCTCGTCTTCTTAATCCTGATAAAGTTGGCATTCTAGGATCATCCCAATCTTTTATTAAAGAATTTTGGATTAGTGAGTTTAAACGTCTTTTACTTAAACAAGTATTAGTTATGTTAAGACGCCCAAATTCTATTTGAGTTGGAGGATTTTTCGTTTCTGTTTCTTGAAGAACCCAGTTATATAATGGTTTATGGTCTTCAAACTCTAATGAACATAAAGAATGACTAATTTTTTCTATGGCGTCTTCTAATGGATGGGCATAATCATAAGAAGGATAAATGAACCAATGAATATTTTTTAAAGTATAAGTATCTAAAATACGATATAAAACAGGATCTCTTAAATTTATATTAGGGTGTGACATATCTATTTTAGCTCTTAAAACTTTTTCACCTTTTTTAAAGCAACCATTTTTCATTTTTTTGAATAAATCCAAGTTTTCTTTTATACTTCTATTTCTATAAGGAGAATTTTTTCCTTTTTCATTTATATTTCCTCTGTAATTTTTAATTTGTTCAGAATCCAAATCATCTACATAAGCTTTATTTTTTTTTATTAAAATTAAAGCTTTTTTATACATTTCTTCAAAATAATCAGAAGCAAAAGTTATTTTATCAGGTTTATATCCAAGCCATTGTATATCTTCTAAAATAGAATTAACATAAATAATTTTTTCTTTTTGAGGATTAGTATCATCATATCTTAAATAAGTTTTACCTTTAAAAAAAAATGATAGTTCAAAGTTTATAACAATAGCTCTAGCATGTCCTAAATGAAGAAATCCATTAGGTTCAGGAGGAAATCTCATAATTATTTCTTTATATTTTTTATTTTTTAAATCTTTTTCTATTATAGTTTTTATAAAATTAGAAGTTTTTTTTATATTTTTCATTCTTATTTTATCCATATGTTTTATTTAATTTTCAAAATCAAGATTTGGATTACCTTTTAAATTATATTTTTTTTGAGCTTTTTTATAAAATTTATTTTGATAATAAGCTGCTATCCCGATCATGGCTGCTTGATCAGTACAATATTCTATTTTAGGAATTATGATTTCTAAAATAGAAAATTTTTGTTTAAATTTTTTTTTTATGAACTGATTTGCTGCAACACCACCAACTATAATTAATTGTGAAACTGGAAATTTTTGTATAGCTCTTTTTGTTTTTTCCAGCAGAACATCTGTAATACTTGTTTGGAATGAACAACATATATCATTTAAACATTCTTTGAATTTTGGTTTTTGATTAATGAAGTTTATAATTTTGCTTTTTAGTCCAGAAAAACTAAAATTTAAATTTTTGTTTTGAAGATAAGGTCTAACAAAATTAAAAATATCATTACCTTTACTAGCTAATTTTTCTATTATAGGTCCTCCAGGATATTCTAAATTAAGACTTCTAGCAATTTTATCATATACTTCACCTATTGCATCATCTAAAGTATAACCAATATGTTTTATTTTGAAGTGATTTTGAACATAAAATAATTCCGTATGACCTCCTGAAATTAAAAGTACTATATTAGGAAATTTTAATTCATTTTCTATTTGTGCAGAATAAATATGCCCTATAAGATGATTTACACCTATTAAAGGTTTTTTATGAATATAAGCAAAAGTATTAGCGCCATTTATACCTACTAATAACGAACTAATTAAACCAGGTCCTTCTGTTACAGCTACTAAATCAATTTTTTCTTTACTGATATTAGCTTTTTTAAAAGCTTCTTCTAAAATTATAGTAAAGTATTCTAGATGTTTACGTGCTGCTATTTCTGGTACAACGCCTCCAAATTTTTTGTGATAATTAATTTGTGAAAAAACTATATTTGATAAAACTTCTTTTCCGTTTTTTGTGATAGCTATACTAGTTTCGTCACAACTTGTTTCTATGGATAAGATATTCATAATTGACAATAAAACCTTTTATTATATTTTTTTTTATTTATAATTTTTATCATAATAACTTGGATATAGTTTATGAATATTTTTAACTTTTTTCATATGATAAAATATCGTGAACAAAGATAGTTTAATGTTACTTATATTTAACAATAAGTTATTATCGAATTTATTTAAAACATATTCTTCATAAATATTTTCTGTTAAAATTACTTTTTTGTTTTTTAAGCTAGTTGAGTAATATAAATTATTGTTAGCGTATATTTTAGGTGTTATTGTTTTATTTTTATTGATATAACCACTTGATAATAGTATTAAACTACTTATGTAATATAAAGGAATGCTAATATTTAAAGAAATAATTTTTGAAGTTAAAATAGCTACTCTAGTTCCTATAAAAGAACCAGGACCTTTACCTACTATAATTCCGTCTATTTTTTTTAGTTTTATACTGTTTTTTTTCGTTATTTTATCTATTAAAGGGACCATATTTTCTACAAATTTATTATAAGAAGAATTTGTTATAATATCTATAATTTTATTTTCTGTAGCTAAAATAACTATTTGTGTTTTTATAGATATATCTAAAATAAGATATTTTTTTTTGTACATTTCTTCAATATTAAATGATAAAGGATTTTTTTTCATTTTGTTAATATATTTATCTTTCTTTTTCATTAATTTCTATCGAAATTTTTCTTTTTTTGATATTTAAAATATCAATTTTTATTCTAAAATCACAATATGGTAAAAATGATAAAATATTTTCTGTAGATTCTATAATTAAAACATCTCCTGATTTCATTATTTCTTGAAATTCTTCTAAAATCGATTTTATAGAATATTTTTGAAATTTTAATATTTTGTATAGATCACAATGATGCATCTTATTTTTTTTACCCTGATAAGATTTTAGTAATAAAAATGTAGGACTGTTTATATTATTTTTTATGCCTAATTGTTTAGCTATTCCTTTTGTAATAACAGTTTTACCTGAACCTATATCACCTTCAATCAAAATAATTTTATTTTTATTTTTGTAACTATTTTTATTATTGATAAAATAGGCCAATTGATAACCTATTTTTATTGTTGAAAGTGTGGAATTAGATATTTTGTTTAATAAAAAAAATTTTTTCATATATATTTGAACTTTTAATTTTTTTAATTTATATTATATTTTTTTTTAAAAGTTTAAAATTTTTTCTTTTACAACAACTACATTAACCAATTTTTGTTTATTATCTAATTGAAATAATTTATTGCCTTGAGCTATTTTTGATTTAGTAGTTGAAATTTTATCAATCGCTATTCTTATTACTTTTCCTTTGTCAGAAATTAATATTAATTCTTCTTGTGGTAAAACAGTTTTTAAAGAAACCAATTTTCCATTTTTAGGAGTTATTTTTAAAGTTTTAGTTCCTTTACCTCCTCTTTTTTGTTTTCTATACTCATCTATTTTTGTTTTTTTACCATAACCAAATTCTGTTAAAACTAAAATATCTTGTTCTGAAGAAGAAACTATTGCTGAACCAACAATATTATCCTCTTGTGCAATTCTCATACCTATAACACCTGTACCAATTCTAGATGTTTTACGAATTGAATTTTCATTAAATCTAATTGCTTTCCCGTTTGAAGCAGCCATAATGATATCTTGATTTCCTGATGTTTTTAAAACATACAATACTTCATCATCTTTTTTTAATACAAAAGCTATTTTGCCATTAATTCTTATATTTTCATAATCTTTAATAGAGTTTCTTTTGATCAATCCTTTTTTAGTTACTAATATTAAATAATCTTCGATTTTTTTAAAATTATGTACACTAGTAATAGAAGTTAAAAATTCTCCCTTTTCCAAAGGTATTAAATTAATCAAAGGAATTCCTTTAGATTGTCTTGAAAAAAGAGGTATTTGATATCCTTTTAGTTGATAAACTTTACCTTTGTTAGTAAACAATAATTGATAATCATGAGTAGAAGTTATAATAAAATGTTCTACAAAGTCATCTTCATTCATAGAAATTCCACTTACACCTTTACCACCTCTATTTTGTTTTTTATAAGTATCTAAATTTAGTCTTTTAGCATAACCTTTGTTTGTTATAGTTATTAGTATGTGTTCTTTCTCAATGAGATCTTCATTTGATATATCCATTATTTCTTTTTTTTTATTAATTATAGTTTTTCTTTGGTCTTTAAATTTGTTTTTAATTTCTAATAATTCTTTTTTCAAAATTCTTTCTTTTTTTCCTTGTGAATTGATAATACTTTCGTATTCATTTATTTTTTGAGTAAGTTTTTTTTCTTCTTCTTTAATTTTTTCTATTTCTAGATTAGTAATTTTTTGTAGGCTCATTTCTAAAATAGCTTTACTTTGGATTTCATCAAAATTATATTTTTTTATTAATTTTTCTTTAGCATCTGTAACATTTTTTGAATTTTTTATTAATTCTATAGCTTTATCTATATCGTTTAACACTATAACAGAAGCTTTAATTAAATGTTGTTTGTTTAAAGCTTTTTTTAGTTCAAATTTTTTTTGTCTATTTATAACTTCAATTCTGAATAAAAAAAATTCTTCTATTATTTGCTTTAAGTTAACTATTTGCGGAATCCCTCTTACCAAAGCAATCATATTAAAATTAAAAGATATATGAATTTGAGAATGTTTGTATAAATTGTTTAAAAATACTTGTGGATTAACATCTCTTCTTAAATCTATTACAATCCTAATTCCTTTTTTGTTAGAAGATTCATCTCTCAAATCTATAATACCATCAATAATTTTCTCTTTAGCTAAAAATGCGATACGTTCTATAAGACTTGTTTTTTTTATTTGATAGGGTATTTCTGTAATTACAAGTGAATTTCTGTTTTTATCTGATTTAATTATATCTGTTTTAGCTCTTATAAAAATTTTTCCTCTTCCTGTTTCGTATGCTTCTTTTAAATTATTACAACCTAAAATTTCTCCTCCAGTGGGAAAATCAGGACCTTTTATATAATTCATCAATTCTATTATTGTAATTTTTTTATTTTCTATATATGCTACTAAAGCATCTATCACTTCAGCCAAATTATGCGGTGGTATATTAGTAGCCATTCCTACAGCTATACCTGAACAACCATTTATTAATAAATTAGGAAAACTAGTAGGTAAAAAAACAGGTTCTTTTTCGCTATTGTCATAATTATTTACAAAATTTATAGTATCTTGTTCTATTTCTTTAATCATTTCCATAGCTATTTTAGACATTTTTACTTCTGTATAACGCATAGCAGCAGCTGCATCTCCATCTATTGAACCAAAATTACCATGTCCATCTATTAAAGGATAACGATAATTAAAATTTTGAGCCATTCTAACCATTGCTTCATAAATACTACTATCACCATGGGGATGATATTTTCCCATAACATCACCTACAATTCTTGCGGCTTTTTTGTAACTGGAATTATTATAAACTCCTAATTCTTTCATTCCGTACAAAATTCTTCTTTGAACAGGTTTTAAACCATCTTTTATTTCTGGCAAAGCTCTTGAAACAATCACACTCATTGCATAACTTAAGAATGATTTTTCCATTTCATTTTTTATATCTACTTTTTTGATAAATCCGCTTTGATTAATATTATTATTTTGTAGACTAGGATTTTTATTGTCTAAATTTATTTCTTTTGCTTGTATTTTTTTTTTTATTTTATTTGACATAATTTAATCGCCTTAATATACTATTTAATTTTATTTATTTTTTTATTTAATTAATCAATTTTATTTAAATATCTATGTTTGCGTATACAGCATTTTCTTTAATAAAGTCTTTTCTGGTTGAAACTTCTTCCCCCATTAACATATTAAAAGTTTTGTCTGCTTCCAAAACATCTTCTAAATTTACTTGAAGAAGTGTTCTATTATCGGGATTCATTGTAGTATCCCATAATTGCTCAGGATTCATTTCTCCTAAACCTTTATATCTTTGTAAATAAATCTTTTTGTCTGCATTTTTTGATAAAAATTCTTTAAGTTCTTTTTCACTATACATATATTCAATCTGTTTGTTTTGTTGAATTTTATATAAAGGAGGTTGAGCAAAATATATAAACCCTTTTTCTATCAAAATTCTTAAATTTCTAAAAAAGAAAGTCAATAGTAATGTTCTTATATGAGCTCCATCTACATCCGCATCTGTCATTATAATAATACGATGATAACGTAATTTGTCTAAATTAAATTCTTTATCAATACCTGTACCAATCGCTTGTATTAAAGAAATTATTTCATTATTACTTAATACTTTTTCTAAACGTGATTTTTCAACATTAATTATTTTTCCTCTTAGAGGTAATATAGCTTGATATTTAGAATCTCTTCCTTGTTTAGCTGAACCTCCTGCGGAATCACCTTCCACAATATATAATTCAGATATTTTTGGATCTTTGACATAACAATCAGCTAATTTCGAAGCAAATCCGAAAGAATCTAAAGGAGATTTTCTTCGTGTTATTTCACGTGCTCTTTTCGCAGCTATTCTTGCTTTAATAGCTAGCAAACATTTTTCTACTATCTTTTTAGCTTCTTTAGGATTTTCTAGCAAGTAACTTTCTAAATTTTCTCCAAATGATTTTGAAATTAATTGTTTTATTTCTGCATTTCCTAATTTTGTTTTTGTTTGGCCTTCGAATATAGGATTATTGTATTTTAATGAAATAATAACAGTAATACCTTCTAATGTATCTTCGCTAATAAAATTAATGTCTTTTTTTAAAAAATTTTTTTCTTTAGCATATTTATTTAAAATTCTATTCAAAGCTATTTTAAAACCTTCTTCGTGTGTTCCTCCTTCGAAAGTAGGAATATTATTGACAAAAGAATAAATATTAGTTGAATAATTTTCTGAATATTGAAAAGATAATTCAAAAGAAATTTCATTAGAAAAATATTCTTGATAAAATTCTGTGTTAATATTTTTTTTGTTTTCATTTAGATATTTAAGATATTCTTGAATACCTCCTTTATAACAAAAATTAAAAATTTTGTTTGGTTCAATTCTTAAATCAATAAGATTTAATTGTATATTTTTGTTTAAAAAAGCTAATTGTTGAATTCTGTTTTTAATAATATCTAAACGATAAGAGAAGCCATTCATTTCTTTAAAAATTTCATTGTCAGGTAAAAAAGTTATTACAGTTCCTGTTTTTTTAGTATTACCTTTTATTTCTAAATCAGTTACAGGTATTCCTTTTTCATATTTTTGAAAATATATTTTATTTTTTAAGTGTATTTCGACAGTAAACCAAGATGATAGAGCATTTACGACAGATGCTCCTACACCATGCAAACCACCTGATATTTTATAAGAACTATTGTCAAATTTGCCTCCTGCATGTAGTGTAGTTAAAATTGTTTCTACAGCTGGTTTTTTAGTTTTAGGATGAATTCCTATAGGGATACCACGACCATTATCTGAAACACGTATAACATTATTAGGTAGAATTTCTAAAATTATTTCATTTGCAAAACCAGCTAATGCTTCATCTATAGAATTATCTATTATTTCCCAAATTAAATGATATAGTCCTTTTTCTGAGGTTGAACCTATATACATACCTGGTCTTACTCTAACAGCTTCTAGACCTTCTAGAATTTGGATGCTTTCTGCGTTATAATCTTTATTTTTAAACATTTATGAATTAAAACTCTCTTTCATTTATATTGATAGCAATTTAAAACTTAAGTTTATTGATTTATTTGATGTAGTATGTTAATTTATTTTTTTACATCAGAAATTATAACATAAAAAAATATTTTCTTTATTTTATCGAATTTGTAGAATTTTTGATAAAATAAATTCTCTATTATGTTTAAATTATTTATTTTTTATTTTTTTAATTTTAAATTTTTTTTTAAATATTTAATATAGTGATTTATATTATTTCATTGTTTTATGAATGAAAGTTAAAATCTGTTTTTTTTAAATTTGTATGTAATTTATTCATTTTTATAATTGTTTTTAATATACTTTTGATATATATGGATAATTTTTTCCAAACAATTTTAAAAATTATTTTTAAAAATTTAATAATCAATTTTTATTTTTAATATATTATCTATATTTTTAATAATATTTTTAATAAACATTTTTAATATAATATCAAGATTTTTGATATTTTATTTTTTTATTTTTGAAAATTAGAATAATTTTATATAATTAGTATCATTTTCTTTTATAAAAGTTAATTTTTAATATTTTGTATTAATTAAATACTATTTTGTAATCACCTTGCTATAATCAAACAAAAAAACTAATTCTTAATCATATAATTTTATTATATAATTTTATATAACTTTATTTTTTATAATAAATAACATTTTTTTGTTTTAATCTTTGTGAAACTTTGTGAAATCATTTTTTTATTCATTTTTTTATAAAATTAGCTATTTTAAAATATTTTAATTTTTATATATCAAATTACTTATTTTTTTAAAATAAAAAAGCTTAAAAAAATAATGATAATATTTCTTAATAATATGATTTTTATTATCATTTAATAATTAATTTTTTGTAATTTTTTAATAATGTTGTATAATTTTAAGTGTGTATTCATAATAAATAGTTAAAAAATTAACATTTAAAATCAACAATGAAAATAATTAAAACAATTATTAAAATAATTAAAATATAATTTATATCACATTAAAATATAATTTATCACAAAGTTATGTTATATAATAATCAATAAAAATAAAATGAAATAATATTTAATAAAATAAACAATATTTTAAACTATATTCTACAATAAAAAAGTAATAATTTTTATATAAAAATTATTTTTATTTGCTTTAAATCTATTATAATTTAGAGTTTAGATTTTATAATTTATTAATTCCAATTTATAATTTAGTATCTTTAAGAATAAATATTGAGAAATAAAATAAGTATATAATAAAGTTAAATAAAATTTAATTTTTTTATTAATAATAAAACATACGATTCATTATCTATTCAATGATTATCTGTTTAAACAAATATTATTTTTTTTTAAAATAATTATTTTAGAGTATAAATTATAAAATCAAAAAATAAATTTTTTTAGACAGTTATCATATTTTTAATTAAGAATATTTTTAATAATACAATTTTTTTATTTTTTTTGGTAATGATAATAGGAATATATAAAATGGAAGTTAAAAAAATTAATGGAGATTCTTTACAGTTTTGTTTTCGTATATATAGCAATGAATTTGAAAATTATTTAAATCTTGCTTTTGATAAAATAAAGGATAGTATAAAAATAAAAGGATTCAGAAAAGGTTCTGTTTCTAGAAATATTTTTAGTAAAAAAATAGGAGATCGAAAACTTTATAAAGATGCTTTAGATATTTTAATTTCAAAAAAAATTGAAGATATTATAAAGAATAGGGATAATTTTTGTATTATAGGTAATCCTAAATTGGTTAATTGTGAAATAGAAAATTTAGATAAAAGTGGTTTTTTGGATTTTTCATTAGAATTTGCTCTTCAACCTGAAGTTACTTTATGTGACTATAATAATATTTATTTAGAAAATATTCCTAAAAAAAAAGATATAACTGAAGAAGAAATTCAAAATAATATTAATTTATTAATTAAACAAAATTCTTTTTTAATATTAAAAGATAGTCATTTACCTTCTGAAGAAAATGATTTAGTTATTTTTGATTTGAAAATATTTTATGATGAAAATAAAAAAAATAAAAAAAGTGATTTATATGATCTTTCATTAGAAATTGGATCAAATAATTTTATTCCTGGTTTTGATGAAGGAATTAAGGGAATGAAAATTAATGAAAAAAGAACATTTTCTTTATTGATTCCTGATGATTTTTATGATAAAGAAATAGCTTCGAAAAAAATATTTTTTGAGGTTTTATTAAAAAATATTAGAGTTAAAAGTGAATTTTCTTTAACTAATGAATTTATTAAAAATATGAAAATACCCGATGTTAAAAACATAAATGAGTTAAAGGAAAAAATTAAAGAAAAATTAGAAAAAAAAAGAGAAATTTATATTAAACAAAAAAAAGAAGATGAAATTTTGAATTTTTTAATTAAAAATTCTTTTTTAAATATAAACAAAGATTTAATTATTGAAGAGATAAATTATTTAAAAGAAAGTTTTAATCAAGAATTGAAAAAAAATAATCTTGATATCAATAAGTATTTTGCACTTTATAATATTGATAAAGATAAATTTGAAAATAATTTTGAGCAACAAGCTATAAGAAACATCAAATCTTATTTTATATTAGAAAAAATAAGTAAGAAAGAAAAAATAGAAATATTACCTGATGAAATAGAGAAAAAATGTCAAGAAATCAGTTTAGATTATAATATTTCTGTGGAAAAAATAAAAGACAATTTTTTATTACTACAAAAAATAAGAAAAGAAATTTTAATTAATAAAACAATATCTTTTTTATTAAAAAAATTATTTTAATTGTAATTCAATAAACAATTGCAATGAAATCAATTTTATTAACTAAAAACTTTGATATAGTTTATTGTATAATAGTTAGAAAGTTATTTTTATATTTTTTAAAAAAAGGATGTGAAAAAAAAGAAAATCATGGATAAAAATAAAAAAGTAGAATTCGAAGTTATTCCTAAAGAACTACCTTCTATTATTTTAAGAGATGTTGTACCAATTCCTTTTAATGATTTAAGAGTGGAAATAGGTCGTTCTTTTTCTATTAATGCATTAAACGAAGCTGAAAAAAATAAATGTCCTTATGTTATTATTTTATTACAAAAAGATTTTCTTCAGGATGAACCTAAGGTATCAGATATAGAACAATATGGTGTTTTATCTAAAATTTTGGTATCGATAAAAATAGATGATGATCTTTATAAAGTTAAATTTCGTATTATAAAAAGAGTTAAGATACAGAAAATAACTAATGAAAAAGATATTTATATTAGTAAATATAAAGATTTCCCCGTTATTTTAGGAGATTTACAAGAAGAAAAAACTTTAATTAAATTAATAATGCAACAAATTTCTAGTAATATTAACCAACTATTATTAATGTCTGAAAATACTTTTTTAGAACAAATTAAGCATGGTATAACAACTGAGAAAGCCTCTGATTTAATTATTTTTGCATTAAAAATTGAAGAAAAAAATAAATATAAGTATTTAAAAGAAAATCATTTAAACAAAAGATTAATGTACATTCTTCAAGATATACAAATGAGAATGAATATTATTGAATTAGAAAATAAAATAAATGCAGAAGTTAAAAAAAGTATTGATGAAAATCAAAAAGAATTTTATTTACGAGAAAAAATGAGAGCTATTCAGAATGAATTAGGTGATAGAGTTAAAAGAGAAGAAGAAATAGAAGAATTAAGAGAAAAAATTAATTCTTCTAAAATGCCTAATAATATAAAAGATAAAGTTTTTCAAGAATTGTCTCGTTATCAAAGCATTTCTTCAGCTATCGCTGATTCTTTCGTTATTCGTAATTATCTGGATTTTATAATTTCTTTGCCTTGGAATAAACAAAGTAAAGATATTAATGATTTAGAAAAAATACAGATTGTTTTAGAAAAAAATCATTATGGTTTAAAAAAAGCAAAAGAAAGAATTATCGAGTATGCAGCTGTTAAAATAATGACTAAACGCAATCCTCAGACTATTATTTGTTTAGTAGGTCCTCCAGGAGTGGGTAAAACTACTTTAGCTATTTCTATAGCAGAAGCTTTAGGCAGAAAGTTTGTTAAGCAATCTTTAGGCGGATTACAAGAAGAAAGTGAAATCAGAGGTCATAGAAGAACTTACGTAGGTGCTATGCCTGGTCGTATTTTAAACGGTCTTAAAGATGCGGGAGTGATGAATCCAGTTTTTTTATTAGATGAAATAGATAAATTAGTAAGTAATTTTCAGCATGATCCAGCATCTTCTTTATTAGAAGTTTTAGATCCTAAACAAAATAAAAATTTTGTTGATCTTTATCTTTCAGAACCTTTTGATTTATCAAAGGTTTTATTTGTTACTACTGCCAATGATCTTAGTAATATTTCTGAACCTTTGAAAGATCGTTTAGAGATAATAGAATTAAATTCTTATACAGAACACGATAAGTTGATCATTGCAAAACAACATTTATTACCTAGATTATTAAAAGAACATGGTATTGATAAAGATAATTTTATGATTGATGATATTACAATAATGTATATTATAAGGCATTATACAAAAGAAGCTGGTGTTAGAAATTTAAATAAACAAATGGCTAGTTTGATTCGTAAAACTGTTAAAGATATTTTAATAAATAAAACAAAACAAATAAAAATCGGTAAAGATAATATTGAATATTTTTTAGGTAAAGTTATTTATCAACATTTATTACCTACTACTAAGGATCAAATCGGAGTTGTTAATGGTTTAGCTTATACTGCTTTTGGTGGTGATATTTTACCTGTAGAAGTTACTTATTATAAAGGTAGTGGAAAATTAGTACTTACTGGCCATTTAGGAAAAGTTTTAGAAGAAAGCGCCATTACTGCTTTTAGTTTTTTAAAATCAAATGCACAAAAATTAGGAATTGAATATAATATTTTTGATTCCAATGATTTTCATATTCATTTTTTAGAAGGAGCAATTCCAAAAGATGGTCCTTCGGCTGGTGTGACAATAGCAACTTCTATTTTTTCTGCTATAAAAGGTAAGTTAGTAAGAAAAGATATAGGTATGACTGGAGAAATAACTTTAAGAGGCTCTATCTTACCTATAGGAGGATTAAAAGAAAAAGCTATTGCAGCGAATAGAAGTGGTTTGAATACTATTTTTATCCCTAAGGATAATGTTAAAGATATAGATGATATACCTGAAGAAGTTAGATCAAGACTTGAAATAATTACTATAGAAAATGCTGATGATGTTTTTTTAAAAGCTCTCATATTATCGAAGAAGGAAATTTATAATAATGTGGTATGATATTTTTATAATAAAGAAAATGATATTATTATATGTAATTTGTATTTTAATTATTCTATTTGTTTTTTTTTCTTCAGAAAAAAGTGTAATAGATATTTTTGCAGAACAATATGGTAACTATTTAGTTCCCAAATCTGAATTTTTTTTAAATTTTTTATTATTTTTTTTAGTGTCAATTCTTTTTTTACATTCTTATTTTAATTTAAAAATTCAATTAAAATAGTTTTGTATTTTTCGTTTTTTAAAATATAAATAATAAATATTTTTTTGTGTTATAATACTCTTAGTTATTTATTGAATTTTATTTTATGAAGATAAATTTTTATAAATTATTATATAGAATTTTGTAAATTTATAATTTAGAAATGAGGTGTTATGAATAATAAAATGACTAAAACTATTGTAAAAAAAGATGAAAATTTCGAAGATACTTTGCGTCGTTTTAGACGTGATATTTCAAAATCTGGTATTTTAGTTCAATTACGTAAAAAAGAATATTATGTTAAACCAAGCATAGAGAGAAAAAATAGAAAAAAAAATATGCATATGAAAAAAAAGAAAAAAATTATTAGTTTTAAAAAATAAAAAAAATATTTTATTTTTTTAAAAATAAGATAAAAAAACATAAATATAATTCTAAAAAAAGTTAGAAAAAAAATAAAATTTAAGCAACCCAAGTTAATATATATGAATATAAAGTTGCTTTTTATTTTTTTATAAATTTTTTTTATTTATTATTATTTTTTTTAACAAAATAAATTTTTATTTTTCATTTTTTTATTACAAAACCTATTTTATTTTTTTTCATTTTTATATTATATAATTATTTAAATTTAAATTTTGTAGAATCGGGATAAATTAAAAGCATTTCAAGTGATTATTAATATACATAATAAAAGCAGGATTAAAATTAATTATATTAAAAAAAAATTAATTAAACTTTTTGATTATATTGTTGATAATAAAAAAGTTCATATTATTTTTATTGAAAATAAAAAAATGAAAGAAATGAATTTTTATTATAGAAAAAAGAATAAACCTACAGATATATTGACTTTTACAAATGAAGTCAAAGATGATTCTTTAGGTGATATTTTTATTTCTTTAACAGAAGCTTTAAGACAATCAGAAGAATATAATTATGATTTTTTAAAAGAAATTTGTTTTTTGTGTTTACATGGTTACTTACATTTAAAAGGTTATGAAGATACAAACGAAAAAAAATTAAATGATATGATTAATATGCAAAATAAAATACTAAATATATATTTTTGAATTTAATATAAAATTAATTTTATTTTATTCTCATCGAGAGGTTATAATTATTTGTTTAAATCAGGTTTTATTTCTATTATTGGAAAAATTAATGTTGGAAAATCAAGTCTATTAAATAATTTGATAGAAAAAAAAATTTCAATTATTAGCCCAAAACCCAATACTACTTTAAGTCAAATTATGGGCGTTTATAACGAAGAAAAATATCAATTGATTTTTTTTGATAATCCAGGAATATATTGTAAAAAAGATTTTTTTTTCACTAAAAATAATTCTTTATCTTTTAAAAATATTCAAAATTCCGATGTTATTTTATTTATGGTCGATAGAAAATATCAAGAAGAAGATGACATAATTTTAAATATTTTAAAAAAATATAATAAAAAAATTTTTTTAATTATAAACAAAATTGATTTTTTTAAAAACAATACATTTATTGATAAAATTATCCTTAGTTATTTAAATCATTTTGATTTTGATGAAATTATACCTTTATCATGTTTTACAAAAAAAAATTTAAATATTTTAAAAGAAAAAATTGTTTATTATTTAGAAGAAGGCCCACTTTATTTTTCAGAAAATATTTATACTAATATTGATGAAAAAAGATTGATATCAGATTTTATAAGGGAAAAAATTCTTTTTTATTCTGATAAAGAAGTTCCTTATTGTTGTAAAATTTTGATTGAAAATATTTTTTTTAATAAAAAAAATAATTTAGTTGAAATTTCATCTTTGATTTTAGTTCAAAAAACAAGTCAAAGAAAAATTATTATTGGTAAAAAAGGTTATAAGATTAAAAAAATAATAAGCGAATCTAAAAAAGATATTCGTAAAATTTTTAATATGAATATTTGTTTAAATTTATATGTCAAAATATCTAGCAGTATGAATTAAAAATTTATATTTTTTTTAAAAAAAAATTTGTAAATAAAAATAAAAAGGAATAAAATGATATCTTTAAAAGAAATAATTGATTTTTCCAAACAAAATGGTTTTATTTTTTCAGGTAGTGAAATTTATGGGGGATTATCGAGTAGTTTTGATTATGGACCTTTAGGCAGTCTTCTTAAACAAAATATTAAAAAAGCTTGGATTAAAAAATTTATACAAGAAAGCGAAACAAATATTTTATTAGATAGTTCTATTTTATTAAATTCTAAAGTTTGGGAGACCTCTGGACATTTAAATTTTTTTATTGACTTTTTAGCTGAAAATAAAGATAATAATAAACGTTATAGAGCTGATATTTTGATTAAAGAACATAATCCTAATATTGATATTAACCTTTTAAGTTTGAAACAAATGACTGAATATTTAGTAAAAAATAAAATTTTAGGTACTAAAAATTGGGCTCCAATAAAAAAATTTAATTTATTATTTAAAACTCATCAAGGTGTTGTTTTAGAAAAAGCTACTCCCTTATATTTGAGGCCAGAAACATGTCAAGGCATCTTTATTAATTTTAAAAATATCTTAAAAACTACAAGAAAAAAAATACCATTTGGAGTTGGTCAAATTGGTAAATCTTTTCGTAATGAAATTACAACTAATAATTTTATATTTAGAACTTGCGAATTTGAACAAATGGAGTTAGAATTTTTCTGTAAACCTTCTGAATATGAAAGTTGGTTTTTTTTCTGGCAAAATTTTATTTATAAGTTTCTTTTGGATTTAGGTTTTGATTCTCAAAAAATAAGATTAAGAGAAAATTCTAAAAATGAATTAAGCCATTATTCAAATAAAACTACTGATTTTTTATTTAATTTCCCTTGGGGATTTGATGAATTATGGGGTATTGCTTCGAGACAAGATTTTGACTTAAAAAATCATCAGAAAAATTCTGGTCAAGATTTGCAATATTTTGATGAAGTTAATAAAGAAAAGTTTTGGCCTTTTGTTATTGAACCTTCTGTTGGTGTTGAAAGGATTTTTTTAGCTATAATTTCTAATTGTTTATTTAATGAAAAAATTAAAGATAATAATTATAGAATTGTACTTAAAATTCATCCTTTTTTATCTCCTTATAAGATAGCTATATTACCTTTGATTAAAAAAAAACATTCTTTATTAGCAAAAAAAATAATGAAAGAATTATGTCCTTTTTTTGAAGTATATTATGATGAAAATAGAAGCATTGGTAAAAGATATAGAAGGCAAGATGCTTTAGGTACACCTTTTTGTTGTACTATAGATGATAATAGTTTAGTTGAAAATACTGTAACTGTTAGGGATAGAGATACATTAGAACAAGAAGTAATTCATATAAAAGAAATTCATGATTACATAGATAGAAAGATATTTTTTTAATGCACAAATTTATTAAATTTCTTTGATATTATGTTAAATTTAAAATTATCAAATTAAATCAACATATGGAATATAAAATGAATGATAGTTTAATTAAAAAAATAAATAAAAAAATATCTATTTTAGAATTAGTAATTAATTGTGGGATTGATTTAAAAAAGACAGGAAAAAATTTTATGGGTTTTTGTCCTTTTCATTCTGAAAAAACCCCTTCTTTTTCTGTATCTCCTGAAAAAAATATTGCTTTATGCATGTCATGTTTAAGTGGTGGTTCTCCTATAAAATTTTATAAACAATTTAGAAAAATATCTACATCTGAAGCTATCATTGAATTATCTAAAAAATTTGATTTAAAATTATCTTTTGTTAAAAAAAAATTTTTTTCAAATCCTTTATATCAAATTTTAGAAGATACTAATGAATATTATGTTAATAGTTTAAAATCTTTTTTTCGTTATGATATTCAATATGATTTATTAAATAATCCTGATCAACATAAAAAAATCGATTTGAAAGATTTTTTTAGAAAAGATATTGAACATCCTTTATGTTCTTATTTAGAAAATAGGAAATTAAGTTTTGAATTAATTGAAAAATTTAAATTAGGTTTTGCAGATTTTCACTATAATTCTTTAACTAGATATTTATTAGAAATAAAAAAAAATAATTTAGAAAATTTATTAAAATTGTGTTTAATAAAAAAAAAAGAAAATAAAGATGAATATTATGATTTTTTTAGAAATAGATTAATTTTTCCTTTAACAGATTTTCAAGGTAAATTAGTTGGTTTTGTGGGTCGTTTAATTGATGAAAATAAAAAAAATAAAGTGAAATATTTATTTAATTCTGAAACAATTTTTTTTAAAAAAAGTAATTTATTATATCGTTTTTTTGAACATTATAATTTTATAAAGGAAAAGAACGAAATTATTTTATGTGAAGGTTTTTTTGATGTTATTTCTTTTTTTAAGATAGATAAAAAAAATGTTGTTGCTACAATGGGTACTCAATTAACTAAATATCAAATAAATCTTTTAAAAAAAATTACTTATAATGTTTTAATTGCCTATGATGGAGACATATCTGGTAAAGAATCTTCTTTAAAAAACGCTCAATTATTAAATAATAATGGTTTTATAGTTAAAATTTTATTTTTTCCTAATAATATGGATCCTGATCAATATATTAATTTAAGTATACAAAATAATCTAGATTTTAATGTTTTTTTAAGAAATAATTCTAAAGAATTTATATTTTATATGATAGAAGATAAAATTAACAAAAAAGAATCAGAAGATTTTAAACAATTAGAGGAATATGTTTTTGATTTATTAAAATATCATAGTAAGGAAATTCAAGAATATTATCAAAAAGAAATATATGTTAGATATCAGATATATGTTAATTTAAATTATTATGAAATTAATAGAAATTATTTTGTTATTAATAAAAATTCTTATATTGATAAGAAGATAAGAAGTAATATTGAAAATAATATTACTATTAATGAAGTAAATATAATAAATGATATTTTTTTAAATAGAGAGTATATTAATTTTATTAGAGATGATATTATTAATTATATTTCTAATCCTTTTATTATTGAAATTATTGATAAAGTCAAAGAATATTATGAAATATATTCTTCTTCAGAAGAAAATAATAACGGTATCAATATAGAAAGGTTTTTAAAAACTTATAATGTTTTTTTAAATAAATTGAACAGTTATTTCCCTATTTATGATTTATTATTGGAAATTAGAAAAAGTTTTTTTTTTAAAAAAAAGAAAAGAATTGAAAATCAAGAAGATCTAAAAATTTTTTATTTTCAGTTAAAAATAAACAATATTTATAAAGAAATAGAAAAAATTAAGCAAAAAAGAGATAATATTTTGAAAGAAAAAATATTTTTTGAAGAACCCATTAATAAAGAAATATTTAAAGAATTTATTGAAAATATAAAATTAAAAGATAAGGAAATACAAAAAAAAAAAGAAGAAATTGAAAAGATAAAAGAAGAAATAAGAATTTTAAATAAATTTAAAATTGTTAAATAATAAATTCTAAAAATTATTAGAATTATATTTGAAAAATTAAAAAGGTAATTAAATAAAAATATGAATTTAAGAATATTTCAAAAAATGTTATATAAAAAAAAGTATTTCTTATTCAGAAATAATAATATAAATGAAAAAGAATACCATTATTTATCTGTTAATTATAAAGAAAAATTAAAAATAAATTCTAAATATATAAATATTTTTCTAAAAGATAACGATATTTTTAATAAAAAAATTATTAAATATTTTTCTTTTTTAAAGAAAAATAATTCAGATTCAATTACTAATAAATTAAAAAAAAATATTTTCAGTAAAAAAAATAAAAATAAATTAAGTTTATTAAATAAAGATGAAATTGATTTATCAGAAAAAATTATTGAAGAAGTTCAAGAAGAAGAAGAAATATTAGAAGATTTAAATCTTGCAAAAATTTCTAATTCTATTAAAATTGATGATCCAGTAAAAATGTATTTAAAGGAAATAGGTCAAATACCCTTATTAACTTTGGAAGAAGAGAAAGAAAAATCTAAAATGGTCTATGATGGATTAGAAGCTCAAAAAAAATTAGAGAAATACTCAAATAAAGAAATTATTTTAACTGAAGATGAAATTAACAAAAATAAAAAAAAAATAGAAGAAGCTTTTTTAGCTAAAAGTAAGTTAGTTGAAGCTAATTATCGTTTAGTTGTTTCTATAGCAAAACGTTATATAGGTAGAAAAATTTTATTTTTAGATTTAATACAAGAAGGAAATATGGGACTTATGAGAGCAGTAGATAAATTTGATTATAATAAAGGTTTTAAATTTTCTACTTATGCTACTTGGTGGATAAGGCAAGCTATTACAAGAGCAGTTGCTGATCAAGCTAGAACTATTAGAATACCTGTTCATATCATAGAATGTATGAATAAAATTTCTCGTTGTAGAGGGAAATTAACGCAAGATTTTTCTAGAAAAGCTGAAAATAAAGAAGTAGCTGCTGAGATGAATATTAATGTTAAACAAATTACTGATATTCAAATGATAGAGAAAGAAACTATTTCATTAGAATCTTCTGTAAGAGAAGAAGATGATTCTTCTTTAGGAGATTTTATTCATGATCCTAACGCTATTTCTCCTCATGATTATATGCTTCAAGAAACATTAAAAAAAACTTTAGACGAGTCTTTGGAAGAGGCTTTAACTGACAGAGAAGAACAAGTTTTGAAAATGCGTTATGGATTATTAGATGGACATATTTATACTTTAGAAGAAATAGGCAATAAATTTGGTGTCACAAGAGAGAGAATACGCCAAATCGAATCCAAAGCTTTAAGGCGTTTAAGATCACCTTCAAGGCAAAATAAATTAAAAATGTTATATAACAATATTAATAAAAAATGAAAAGAATATATTTTATAGCTACTTTGTTAAAAGGTTATAATGTTGTTTTGGATATTGGGACTGATCATGGTTTAGTTTTAAAAAAAGCTTTTGATTTAAAGTATATTAAAAAAGCTATTGCTACTGATAGG
>NZ_VWXM01000026.1 GCF_009268105.1 Candidatus Phytoplasma sacchari | reverse complement strand
ATTAAACCTCTTTCTAATAATATAATTATATATCTTATTTTTAAAATTTTTCCATAATAATAAAAAAAACACCAATTATGATAGATTTTATTGATATACTTTAAATAAAAATAAACTATATGTTAGAATATCAATGATTAGAAATAAAAAAAATTCAATAAAGGAGATAATTTTTTTAATAAAATGCTAAAGAAATTAATACATACTATTTTAGCAGTTATATTAGGATGCTTTTTAGGAGGTATACTATATAAAATAGCTCAAGATAACAATAAAAACATAGCTTTAAAATCACCACAATTTGCACAAAAAATACCAAATAAAGAAAAAATTCAAGAAGAAAAAAAAGAAAATTTAAAAGATTATTTTTTAAAAAAATGGTTTTACGGTATTAATAATATAGTTCAAAAAATAAATTTATATTTACCTTCTCTCAATTCAAATATAAAACCGTATTCTTCCTCATAACTAAAATAAAAAAGACTTTATAAAAGTCTTTTTTATTAAAAAAAATTATATTTTAAAAAAATCAATAATAAGTATTATTTTTAATCATTTTTTTAATTTTTAATTCTATTTCTTTCTCTTTTATCGTTTGTCTCTTATCATACTTTTTTTTACTCTTAGATAAATAAATTTCCAACTTTATTAAATTTTTATATATAAAAACTTTTGTAGGTATAACAAAAAATCCTTTAGATTGTATTTTTTGTTTAATTTGAAAAATTTCTGTCTTTTTTAATAAAAGTTTCCTATTTCTTTTTTCATCATATTTATAAAAAGTATTGATTAAATGATATTTAGAAACAAACATATTCACAATAAAAACTTCATTATTATATAATTTTATATAAGCATTATCTAAATTAACATTACCTAAACGAATAGATTTTACTTCATAACCTAATAATTTTATACCTGCTACATATTTTTTTTCTAAAAAATAATTATAGATAGCTTTTTTGTTATTAATAATTGTTTTTATCATAATTATTATTCAACCTATAAAATAAAGAAATAACCTATGAGAACTTTAAATTTAAAATTAAAAAATATTTGTTTAAATTAATTATTTTTTAAAATTTTATATTTTTCCTTATAATCAGATAAAGATTTTTTTATTGTTAATAAAGCTTTAGATTTATTTTCTATTCTTTCAACAATAACTTTTTTTTGGTCTAAATCTTTATAATGAGTTAAAAAATGTTGAAATTCTGACAAAACAGATAAAGGGATATCTATTATATCTTGATAACAATTCATATAAGAATCATTAATAGGAACAGCAATTATTTTTTCGTCTAATTCATTATTATCAATCATTCTTATAACACCGATTGGTCTACATTCAACTAAAACCATAGGATCCAGAATATCTTTAGACAAAATAAAAACATCTAAAGGATCTTTATCATCACAATAAGTTAAAGGTATAAAACCATAATTAGCAGGATATCTAAAAGAAGTAGATAAAAAACGATCTAAAATTAAAAAACCAGTTTCTTTGTCTAATTCATATTTATTTTGGCTACCTCTAGAAATTTCAACAAAAACAAGAAATTTATTTTCGCTAATTCTAGAAGGATTAATATTATGAAAAATTTGCATAAATATCTATTTATCTTCCTTTATTTATCTGTGTATTTATTATAATTTCATAAAGATAAAAAAATAAAAAAACTAATTCTTAGCTCGGAATAAAGAAATTTTTTTATTTAAATATTTTTTATTTTTAGTAACGCTTATTAATAAATGATTTAAAAAACTAGATTTAATTGAATCTATAGAAGAAACTAAAATTTTGTCAATCAATCTTAATTTTTCTATATCATCTACTTCATTTTTAAAAATCTCATAAAAATAAACGTAAATTTTTTTTTCTTTTTGTGATTTAATTTTAAATAAAAAACCAACAGTTTTATGATTCGATTCAAAATATAACTTAGATTTACATTCTTTTAAAGGTTTTTTGTGAATATCATTTTGATCTACAGAAAAATTAACTAAAAAAATATTAGGAATACAAGAAGAAATAAAATTTTTAATTAAATGAAAAAGTAAATTTTTATCTAAAGAATCAATATCACTATTTGAAGAAATTTTATCTAATAATTGTTCTATAGACATATGAATTTTTTTTAAATTTTTATTTTTATTTTCAAAATTAGTATTAAATTTTTCGTTTAAATAATTTAAATAATCAAATAAATGTTTTAAAAAAATATCCATATCTTTATCTTTTAAACTAATTATCTCAGATATTAGTTCTAATATAGAATGACCTGAAACATGACAATTACAAAAAGAAATATTAAAAGATTCAATATAATTTAAATCTTCTGGATTTAAATAAAAACATCCTAATGAAGGATTTTTTTTTAACAAATAACAAAAATGAGCTGTATCTACAGCTAACCTATCGTATTTATCATCTATAAATTCTTCTTTAAAATTTAAAAAATTAATCATATCAAACATTAAATCCATTTTAGGAATATGATAATTCAACAAAGCAAATAATAATTGTTTAAGATTTAACCATTCTTTAAAAGAATTACATGGAATTGTTTTTATATTTTCAATACTATAAAATAAATGAACTTTTTTTGAAAAACAAGATCCTAAATCATGTTTCCAACCAAGAAAATCATGTTTCGAATTAGGATCTATTTTATATTGACATAATAAATCATTTTTTTTCTTAACACCATAAATAGAACTATTTTTGGAAAAAACAAAATTAATTATTATTAAAAAAATTAAACAAAAAAATAAAAATATATTCTTTTTTAAAAAAAAATCTTTTTTTTTTATCACTTTTTAATTCTTTCTAATTATAAGAAAAAAATAATAAAATTTAAAAAAATAAAAATAAATATTAAAAAAATTATATTATATTAAATAACATAAAAATATTTCTTTAAAAAAAGATATTTTATATAAAATAAATGGTGGCTCCGGGCAGAATCGAACTGCCGACACGAGGCTCTTCAG
>NZ_VWXM01000025.1 GCF_009268105.1 Candidatus Phytoplasma sacchari | reverse complement strand
CATAAAAATTTTATCAAAATTAAAAAAAAACCAATATATACGAAATTCACTAAACGTATATAAAGGATTATAAAAATATATATCTAAAAAATCAAAAAAATTTGATTATTTTAAAAAAGATAAGGGGTTATTATAAAGGATGTTTAGACAAAAGGGGTACTACCGGTTTAAAAATTAGGTTGTAATAGGGCTAAGAAAAATTTTAAAAAAAGATAAATAACAAAAAATTTTAAAAACAAAAAAATTAATAACATAAAAAATAATAAACAAAAAAAATTATAGTTCAAAAAGTTCTTATTATTCACATGAAAAAAAAGAGTGTGAGGGGTTTTAAAAAAAAATTAATATATATTTTTTTTATAAATAGATCTTTTTATACGTTTCTAAGTTATATTTTTTTAAGATATCATCTGAGTTTTTACAATTTAAATATTTTTTATTTATTTTTTTAATTCTCAAATCATTTTTTTCCTGCCTATTCATTGTCAAAAGAATTAAAATTTTTATTTCATAAATTTTTTTAATATTCAAAAAATATAAAAAAATTTTTATTCTAATATTTCTAAAATAAACATAACGTCTGGAATTATATTAACATTTATTGAAAATTTTTTATTTATGTCTGTATAACCATCTGCAAATATTTCAAATTTTAATATCAAATTGTGTGGTGGTGATTCTTCATTTATTATTGTAACGTCACTTGTTATTGTTAATTTACTTCCTGGATTGTTTATTTCTTCTATATTGGTTGTTTTTGGATAAATATGTTGAGTTAAAATTTCTTCATTCGGATAATCTTCTTCTAAGTTAACTACATTTATTGTAGGAGTTCTAACAATCATTGTGTCAATAACTTGACCTTGATAATTTATAATTTCAGAACGCATACTAAATGTGTTTAAATAAAAAAAAGAACATTTTTGTTTAAATTCTTCAAAAGATCTTATCCCTAGCTCTTCTGTTAAATCAGCTTGTAAACTGACTAACAAAGTTTCACCTTCATCTACAAAGTTCGAACTTCTTTCTAAAGATATTGAATCAATAATGAATGATGGTCTTTGATAAAGACCATAAGTTGTTATTGATTTTCTTACAGCAAAAACACTATTATTGAAAAATAGTAAAAATGAAAAAATAACGAGAATAAAATATATATTAGTCTTGATTTTTTTATTATTCAAATGAAACATTATTAAGTGCTCCTTACTTTTGTTAATTTATTATTTTATTTTTTTATTATTCAATTATTATTCAATAATTTTCTTATTTGGTATAAATTGTAAGATAATATAATTTATTTTTTCAAAAATAAAGTTTTTTTATAATTTTTTCTTGAAAAAGTAAATATAGTAGATATTTTACTCTTATTTTTTTTTGAGTTATTATTTACTTTATTTAATCTTTAATTTGATTAAATCTTTTTTTTGAATCTAATTATCTATTTATAACAGTTCTACTTTATTTTTTTTAGTACAGAAATAAAATATAAAAAAATAATTTAATGATAATAATAAAATAATTTAAAATAAGTCCTAATAAAAATAAATTCTTTATTGTATTTATTATGAATTAGATAAAAAATAAGAATCAATAATATAAATAAAATTGAAGATATAAAAATATTACAAATATTATATTTATATTTGTATTTTTTATTTTTATATTTTCAACTTGATATATTCCACATTAAGAATTTTATATAATTCTAACAATAAATATTTGATGATAAAAATTTATTAAAATTTTTATTATCTTTTTATTTTTTTTAGATTTTTATTAATTTTATTTATAATCATTTCTTATTTATAAATTTTAATATAATCATTTTTTTCATAAATTTTATTATTTTGTTTTTTTTATCTTTGTTCTTTGGTCATTTTTTGATATTATATATGTTAATAATAATGATTAAAATAGATTATAAATAAAAGTTTTTCAAATTTTAATGATTTAATTATTATCTTTTTAATGTTATTTTATCATATCACCTTTTTATTGTATTAATTTAAAAATAAAATAAATTTAATTAATTATACTAAACTTACATGAGTAATTTTAGCAATTTATAAATATATGTCAATTTTAATCAAATTTCAATTTTAATCAAATTACTATTAATATTAATAATTTAAAATTTTTTATGTTTAGTAAAATTCATGTCAAAATAAAAAAATTTTTTTAATAATAAAAATGTTAATTATAATTTATATTTTTATTAATTATTTCGCTATTAAAGTTATTAAAATTAAAAAGTGTAGAATAAAAAAATATTTATGAATAAAAAAATATTGATGCCTATATATAGCAATTATTAAAATTTATTAATTAATAATACATATAGTTGAGAATTTTTTTCATCAAAAAAATATTAAAAAAATTTTAAATAGTTTTTAAAAGCTATTATAAAAATAGCAATTTTTAATTTTTAAATTAATCTTTTTTTATTTAATATAATTTTTTAAGTCACGAAGTATTAAATAATATTTATTATAAATATATTATAAATGAGAAAAATAGATCAAATAAATAACTAATATTAATCTATGTTATAATTATTTTGATTACAAAATTTATAAATTTTTTTAAATTTGTTATTTTATATATTTTGTATCAGTTTTATTTTTTTTGAAATTTTATTTTTTTATATTTTTATAAAAGTTAAAAAGGAATATTATAAAAATGAAAATAGATTTAAAAAATATTATTACTAAAAATGAAAATGTCTTGTTAGATTTTTTTGCTTCTTGGTGTTCTCCTTGTATGAAATTAATGCCTATTTTAGAAAAATTACAAGATAGCAGAAAAGATATAAAATTAGTTAAAATTAACACTGATCTTAATTCAGATTTAGTTTCAGAATATAATATTAAAAGTTATCCTACTCTAATTTTATATAAAAAAGGAAAAGAAATTAATAGAAAAATAGGTTATTGTTCATTAGAAGAATTATTTTATTTTATTAATCAAAAATAAAATATTTTTTGTTTTTTTATATTTTTATTTTGGAAATTAAAATTTATTCTTATAAAAGAAATTTTAAAATTTAAAAAAAAGGTTGATAATTATTTATGGAAGGTTTTTTTTTAGTTTATAAAAAAAAAGGAATGTCATCTCATAATACTATAAAAAAAATTAAGCAGAAATTTAATTTAACAAAAGTAGGACATACTGGTACTTTAGATCCTTTCGCTGAAGGACTTTTAATTGTTTTGGTAAATAGTTTTACTAAATTAGCTTTTTTGTTTGAAAATTTAAACAAAATATACGAAGGTATAATGATTTTTCATAAATATTACGATACTTTGGAGT
>NZ_VWXM01000024.1 GCF_009268105.1 Candidatus Phytoplasma sacchari | reverse complement strand
ACTTTGTTTATTATCTTCTGTATTTTTAATGTAATAGTTAGAATAAAAGGTCATTAATTTTTTGTTAATAAAAGATTATTAGAATAAAAGATCAATTTATCATTGATTTTTTTTTATTTTTTTTAAATCAAAATTTAAATCTTTTTCTATTATATTTTTCCAATTAGGTATTTTTTTATCTAAAATAAAACTTAATGCATGAAAAAAACAATATCCATCTCCAGGAGTATCATTGGGTTTTTCAACATAAAAATGAGAATTATTAATATTACATAATTTTACATTAATAGTATTATCTTTATTATTTTTATTTTTAATATTTTCTAATTTATAAATTGAAGATAAAACATGTGATTCAAGACTTTTCATCTTTCTTTCTGTCTTTAATATTATATTTATTTTTTTATTTAATTTTTTAGATAAAAAGTCTATAGTTCCTTGAATTAGCGGAGTGCTTGCTGTTGACAATGTTCCATTTAAAACATTTTCTTCAAATCGATCCATATCTCCTTTAACAATATTTTGATATAATTTTTTATAATCATCGTCTAATAATCCATATTGAAACTGTTTTAAACCTAAATATGCTAATTTTTGAACAAATATTAAATCTTCTAATTTTTTTGAATCCGATTTTTGATCTAAAATAGAATATATTTCTTCTTTTTTTATTTTAATATTTTCATTTTTTTTATAAATTATAGAAATAGATAGTATAGAAATTATAAAAATAAAAGTAAAAATTATGTTTTTTTTTGTTTTACATTTTTTATTCATTTTTTTAGCTCCTGTTATTTAATAAAAATTTATCAAAAATTAATATTTTTTAAATAAAATTTTAAAAATAATCTAGTTATTTCGATTTTTATTTTAAATAATCGTTATTTATTCTATTTTAATTTTTTTTAAATAGAATTTAAAAATAAAAATATTCCGATTTAACTTTTTTTCAATACCCTAATGGGTGGATAACACGATAATTTAAATATTTCAAACCTTTTTAATTTTTTCTTTAAATAAACAAATAGACATAAATTAAGGTATTTATGTAAACATAAAAAAACAATTTTAAATAATGGATTTTAGTCATAATTCTCCTATAAATAGTTTTTTTCACAAAAATTTTCCTTTTTAATTTTTTTTAATTTTTTAAAATTGTTTTTTTATAAAAATTTTTTTAGAATATTATATATATATTTATTTAAAAAAATTTATAAATAAATTTTTAGGGAGGTTTTTGGTTAATATTGGGAAAAGAAAAAGATTTAACATTTTTTAAAACATTAACATTTTTTAAAATATTAACTTTTTTTATCACTTCAGTTTGGTGTTTTTTTTCATTTTTTTGTTTTTATTGTTCTATTAAAGGATTTTTTAATAACATTGAAGAATATACTGTTAATATACTATTTATTTTTTTAGTTTTTTTTATTATAATTTTTTCTTCTCCATATATTTTTAAATTTTTCTTTAAACACTATATAAACAAATTAAAACTAAAAAAAATGAAATCCATTTATTTTAGAACAGTTTTCTTTTATATTTTATGTGGTATTACGTATGAAATATATTTACAATTACTTATTTAAATTAACAGAAAAACAGATAATTATTATTTTAAAACAAATAAATTGATTTAAAAAAATAATTAAATACAATTTAATTTTAAAAAAAACCATAATTAAGGCTTTTTTAAAAAAAATGGATAATTTCATAAAAAAAAATATATAATTTTTTATGATAAGTATTTTTTTCACAAAAAAAAAATTTATCTTTTTAAAAATATTTTTTTCAAATTTAATTTATAATTTTCATTTAAATTTATTTAAGTTTTTATTTAAATTTTAAAAAAATTTTAAATTAGAAAGAAATAAAAAAATGACATTAAAAGAAAAAATAGAAGTTTTGTTAACTGACATTAATAAAATGAAAGAAGATGCAACACAATTAAGAGATTCTATTATTCAAATTGAGACCTTTATGAAATAAAAAAATATAAATGATAAAAAAATTTCGACAATACTAAAAATGTCGAAGTTTTTTTTTGAAATATAAAAAATAAATAAAAACCAAATAGAATTATACAAAAAAATATAAAAATATTTATAAAAATATTTATAAAGTTTAAATTTATATAAAAAAAAGTGTGAGGGCAAAAAAAGTTTTTAATTTTTAAATATAGTAAAAAATCCAGATTAATAAAATTTTGAAAAAATAAGTGGATTTTTTTTTATCCAGTTGCATAAGTATAAATATTTTTTTAATTTTATAATTATTTTTATTTCTAATAATTTTTAAAATAAAAACAATATATTAAATTTTTATATTTAATTCGTTATTTTTATTTTATTAATTACGGGGAAATGGTATTAAAACCTTTATTTTGTTTATTTAATTTTTTTTATCAATGATTATTTTAAATTTTTTTTTCTAAGATTATTAGAAAAAATAAAAAAATTTTCACGATTTGTAATGTGCTAATAAAAAATTCTTCAATTTTTATTTGGAGTTTTTTTAAAACAATTATTGTTTGGATTTTTTATTTCTTCTTTTGCCACTCATTTTCAAACATTATTGGTAGTTTTCTTTATTAAAAAAAGTAATTCTAAATTATTTTTTTTCCAAATTTGAAAATTTTCTTAATTCAATTTCTAAATGCCTTTTTTCTAAAGCTACTTCATGAAATTGTGTTTTAAGTAAAAAATTTTTTTTTCTTAAAAAATATATTTTAAATTTTAAATTATTTGAATTACTTTTTGAAAAATTAATATTTTCATTTTTTTCTTCTTTTAAATAAAGTAATAAATCTTTTTCTGATTTATTAATTTCTTCTAAAATTAAATCTTTTTTTCTAGATAAATCATCTATTTGATTTTTTAAAATCTGAACTTCTGTTTCTAAAGAATTTGTTTTTTTCATTTTTGAAAAAAATTTTCCAGCAAAAACTAAATTTGTTTTATAAAAATTAAATAAAAAACAAATAAAAAAAAATATAATTAAAAAAAATTTAGTTTTAAACTTTTTCTTTTTTAATTTTAGATACATTTTTAAATATCTTTCTAATATTATTTTTTTAAATTTTTAAATTTGTTGAAAACATAATAATTATAAATATTAAACTAGTTAAAAAATCATTTTTTTATAAATAAATTTTTTATACGTTTCTACTTTATATTTTCTTAAGATATAATCCGCGTTTTTACAATTTTTTAAAAAAGCTAAAATTTTAGTTTCTTAAAAAGAAAGATAAAAAAAATAAATTAAATTAAAATTACTTTGTTTATATTTTTTTATTTTCAAATAAATTTTTGTATATAAATTTTGTATGTAAACTTTTTAAATTTTAGCAGATAATAATTAAAAACTGCTATTTTTTTAAGAATAAAATTATTATAAGCTATTTTGGGTC